>JAKOOI010000086.1 GCA_022701475.1 Weeksellaceae bacterium | reverse complement strand
CGGTACCGGTATCCGCAAACCAGAATTTCCAGGCTTCAAAATCAATTTTTGCGTCTTCTGCTGTAAATAATCAGCTGATTGTTAATTATAAGGCAGGCTTAAATGTGGATTTAAATCCGGGATTTTCAGTGAATGCAGTTGCCGGAAGTATGTTTCAGGCTTACATCAGCCCGTGTACAATTTCGAATTTTGTCTATCCGGACAGGCTGAATGAAAACGGAGCTGCCTTTGCCAAAGGGAATGCCGGAATAGCTTCTGAGGTAAAAATATATCCTAATCCATAATCAACAGTGGTCAAGATTGATTCAGGAAATAACAAGGTAATCAGCTGGACCTTATATGATCTTTCGGGTAAAAATATAATGAACGGTAACGAAATCACCGTTCCGGTTCAGAATCTTCCGAAATCTGCATACCTGTTAATGCTGCGACTCGATAACGGAAAAACGGTTTCAAAGAAAATTGTTGTTCAGTAAAGAATGGGTAGAACAGGAAAGCATCATCAAATTTTATCATTAAAAATTATCATCTAAATTAATAAGCAATCATGAAAAAAACAATCGTTTTGTTAGCTGCTGTTATCGGTATTACAGCAAATGCACAGTCACAATCCTGGAACCTGACCGGAAATGCAGGAACCACTGCGGGTACCAATTATGTAGGGACTTCAGACAGTCAGGATCTTGTAATCAAAACCAATAATTCTGAAAGAATGCGGATCAGCGCAGCAGGCAACGTAGCGGTCGGCGGCGCACCCAATGATCCCGGCGTTACCTTTCAGGCCCACGGAAGGACACAATTCCTGGGTAATGTAAACAGTGACGCAGTGCAGATAAGAAACAATACGCCTAATGTGGGTACAGGGTTTGACCTGCTCTGGCTCATGTATGATAAATATCAGCCTAACGATGTAGGATTGATTACCGCTTCTGCACCACCTGTCCTGAATGACTGGGCTGCTCCGATGTTCACCGTACGGGCAAGCGGCAAAGCGGCATTCGGAACCACCAACTATAATTGTGCAGACTGTGCCGGATACCGATTATTTGTAAAAGACGGGATCAGGACAGAAAAAGTGAAAGTGGATGTTGCTGCAAGCAATGGCTGGGCAGATTACGTTTTCAAGAAAGACTATCAGTTGATGCCGCTGCACAAAGTAGAAGCATTCATTTCCGAGAACGGCCATCTTCCTGAAGTTCCGAGCACGGAAGAAGCCATTAAAAACGGAATCGAATTAAAGGAAATGAATATTCTTCTGCTCAAGAAAATTGAAGAACTTACTTTATACTCCATTGAACAGCAGAAAAGAATCGACGCTTTGGAACAAAAAGTGAAATAATGAACTCTATAAAATTTGAACATGAAAAAATTTTATATAACGATACTGACGGCACTGCTGCCAATGCTTGCATTTTCGCAAGGGGAAAATGACAACTGGTATTTCGGAGGAAATGCTGCCGTAAACTTTTCAAACCCGGCATTACCGGCAGCGCTTACCAATAGCCAAATGCCTTTAACTGCTGTCAGCGGTTCCGTAAGTGACAGCAGCGGGCAGCTGCTGTTTTATACCAACGGGAATAAAGTGTATACCAGAGATCATCAGGTAATGCAGAACGGAACAATGCAGAATGGAGCCGTCTGGAGCATCAGTATAGCGCAGCATCCTGCCAACAGCAACCTGTACTATCTGTTTATGGTGAAAACAAGGGATGTCAATAATTCCACCGCCGATCCCGAGTTTTTAACCTATTCTATCATAGATATGTCGCAGGGTAACCTTATCAACGGTCAGCCTGCCGGAGTTGTGGTAGGGAATGCTAAGGAGGTTATCATTTTCGGTAATTACCAGTCGACCAATTTCTCACCGGCTACTACTATTGTAAAGCACAGTGATGGTCAATCTTTCTGGCTGATTACTCATAATGAGACTAAACTTTACAGCTATCTTGTAAACAGCCAGGGGATAGCAGGCACTCCGGTATCGAGTAACCTTAGTTTTACACAGCCTACGACATCCACTCTTTATTCAACAGCGATAAAGTCATCCCCTGCACTTAGCGGCGGAAGCTTTTCAAATTATCTGTTTATGAGTATGTGGCATGGCACTCCGACTTCAAAGGTGATGTCATATAATAATTCAACGGGAATGATTACCGGGCAATATGAAATTACCATTTCGAGCCAGTATCCCACAGTGGGGGAATTCAACAGAAACGCCTCTATTTTATATATAGGCAGGAACTACGATTCAAAAATGTTTGCCGTAGATCTCCAGAATTCAGTCTCTTCGCCGGTTTATCAGCAGATCTACAATAATGCGGATCCTAATTTCGAATGTACAGGCCTGCAGAGAAACAGGTATGGTGATGTTTATGTGGCTTTCTCGGGATATTCCTATTTAAGCAAAATCACAAATCCTGACACCTACGGATCAAGCACGGTGGACCTGAACAGCCTGTATCTGGCCGGTAAAAATACGTATTATAAGTTACCGGAATTTGTAAACACTTTTGGTCCGGAATGTCTTAATAACAAAACGCTGACCACTCCTGAAACCGCTGCAAACCATACCTATCAGGTTTCAGATTATATTGTTACTCAGGATGCCTATGAAATCAGTTCCGGACAGAACATTCATATGAAAGCAGGAAACAGCATTACATTCAGACCGGATACCTTTATTAAATCGGGCGCTGTTCTTCTTGCTGAAATAAAAGCCTGCGGAAGTGTAAGCCGGCAAGAAAAGAGGAATACCTATTTCTCACGTCCTGTTTCTCTGAAAATCGATCTGGATAAACCAGATCAGATGATTACGAAGGCAGAGGTGTATCCGAACCCTGTTTCAGATGTTCTCACCATACAATCTTCCGCCGCGGTTGAAAATATAAATATTTATGACCTTTCAGGAAAGAAAGTGGCGGTGAGCCTGAGCGGGAAGACGGTAGATGTTAAAAATCTTCCGGCCGGAGCCTACCTTATCACCATAGAAACCAAAGACGGGAAAATAACGAAGAAATTCATTAAAAAGTAAATGTCTGGCGTATAACATGACGGTAAATAAGAAAGGAGAAACAGTAATGTTTCTCCTTTTGTTTTATCCGTACCGGAATATTATCCGTGCAGCTGTTTCCAGATGGCATCTTTCAGTTCCGTAAGCCCTTCGCCGGTAACACCGGAAAAGAAGAGCGGCTGCTTGTTTTCAGGGAATTCGGCGGAGATTTCCTTTTTCAGCTCGTCATCCAGAAGATCGGATTTTGAAACCGAAATGATAAAATCCTTATCCAGCAGTTCCGGGTTGTATTCCTTCAGCTCGTTTTCAAGGATTTTAAATTCCTGGAAATGGTCCTCGGAATCAGAAGGAATGAGGAAAAGCAGGATGGAGTTTCTTTCAATATGACGCAGGAAACGGTGTCCTAATCCTTTCCCTTCCGCAGCGCCTTCGATGATCCCCGGAATATCGGCCATCACGAAGGATTTGTAGTTCCGGTAATCCACAATCCCCAGGTTCGGAGTCAGGGTGGTAAAGGCATAGTTGGCAATTTTCGGTTTTGCTGCAGAAACAGAAGCCAGCAGGGTGGATTTCCCGGCATTCGGGAATCCTACGAGTCCCACATCGGCAAGGATCTTCAGTTCGAAGACCACGTAGCCTTCCTGTCCGTCCATTCCGGGCTGGGCAAATCTTGGGGTCTGGTTGGTGGACGACTTGAAATGCTCGTTTCCTTTTCCGCCCATTCCGCCTTCCATCAGGATGATTTCCTGGCCGTCTTCCATAATTTCACCGATGATTTCGCCGTCTTCATTTTTGGCAATGGTCCCGATCGGAACTTCAATATACACATCGGCTCCGTAAGCTCCGGTAAGCTGGTTTTTCCCTCCGTTTTCCCCGCGCTCTGCCTTTACGTGCCGGGTATATCGCAGGGGAAGTAAAGTCCATTCGTTGGCATTTCCTTTCATGATAACGTGGCCGCCGCGGCCGCCGTCGCCGCCGTCAGGCCCGCCTTTGGGAATATATTTTTCACGGCGGAGATGCGCAGAACCTGCTCCTCCGTGCCCGCTTTTACAATGAATCTTTACGTAATCTACAAAATTTGACATTTCTTATAATTATGAGTTATGAGTTATGAAGCATGAGCTATGAATTGTAAAAACTTATAACTCATCACCCATAACTTTTAACTATTTTACTTTTTCTACCTCAGCAAAAAGCTTTTCGGAGATTTCACTGATGTCGCCGACACCGTTGATCTCCACATATTTGCCCTGCTGCTTGTACAGCTCGGCCACTTCTGCTGTTTTCGCGTAGTATTCTTTTATTCTGTTCCGGATGATCTCTACATTGCTGTCATCTGATCTTCCGCTGATTTCGCCTCTTTTCAGCAGTCTTTCCTCCAGGATGGAATCTTCAACCACCAATGACAGGCAAACATCGATCTCATTATCCAGCTCCTCCTTTACGATCTTTTCCAGGGCTTCCGTCTGAACGGCCGTTCTCGGATACCCGTCGAAAATAAATCCTGCAGCCTCGGTCGGTTTCCTGATCTCATCGATCAGCATATCGGTAGTTACCTGATCCGGAACCAATTCTCCTTTATCGATGTACGATTTGGCCAGTTTCCCGAGCTCGGTGTCATTTTTCATGTTGAATCTGAAAAGGTCACCCGTTGAGATCTGCTTCAAGTTGAATTTCTCGATTAAGTTTTGCGCTTGTGTACCTTTTCCGCTTCCCGGAGGGCCGAACAGAACAATGTTTATCATAATGGTTTAGGGCTTCTGGCAGCTGGCCTCTAGCTTCTGGCTCTTACCGTCAGCGTATTTGCTTTTGCCTTTAGCATTTTTAAGTTATTATTAAATTTATTTCTTTATTTATTTTACTTTTTAAGCTAAAAGCCATCAGCCAATAGCCAACAGCATTTAATGGTTGATCTGCCCGTCTTCCAGCTGGTACAGGTTCGGGAGGTTCCTTCCCAGTTCATCATAATCCAGTCCGTAGCCGAGAACAAATTTATTGGGGATCTCCTTCCCGATATAATCCAGTTTGAAATCTTTCTTGTATACTTCCGGCTTCAGTAAGAATGACGCGATCTTTACGGATTTCGGACGCTGGGTCTCGTTGAAATACTTGAACAGGCTTTCCACGGTGTTTCCTGTATCTACGATGTCTTCCACCAGGATAATGTGGCGGTCTTTCACATCTTTGGTCAGCTCCATTTTCTGGTACACAATGCCGGTGGATTCCGTTCCTGCGTAAGAGCTCATCTGGATAAAGGCGATCTCACAAGGCCCGGGATAATGCTTCAGCAGGTCTGAAAAGAACATAATAACTCCGTTCAGTACCCCGATAAAAACAGGAACCTCGTCCTTATAGTCTTCATAAATCTTTAAAGCCGTTGCTTTTACAATCTCCTGAATTTCGGCATCCTCTAAATAAGGAACAAAAGTCTTGTCGTGAACTTTAATACTCTCCATAAAAATTTTAGTAGTCGGCAAAGTTACGGATTTTTGATGAAAGTTTTTTATGAGTTTGGTTGGGTTTGTGTTTTAGGGTTTTAGAGTTTTAGGGTGTAAGGGTTTTGGGGTTGGCTTTAGGAGCTTCAGTACCGGATAAGCATGAGCTGGCCGGTTTCTGAGACAATAGAAGGGTTTTACTTTATCTTATTGACAAGACGGTGAAACGGATGATTGGGGCTCCGGAGTTGGCCGTTTTACACCCAATTTAGAAAAGAATGACGAAAACCCCAGCCCCGATTGCCGCGGCATCCTTTTTTGGGAGCGGGAAAAGCCGGGCGAAAAAAGATACAGCAGAAAGCGGGAAAAAGCTCCTTAAAAAAAGAAAGGAAAAACGGATGCCGGAAGTTTACCTGCCGGCGTGCAGAAAATGCCGGCCGTGAGCTCATACCGGCGGTTGAAGATTTTTGGAATCAATAAAAATTCCTACCTTTGTCATTCGTAAACCAAAAAATTATCAGGATGTAGGATTCAGTTTCTTTCAGATATAGTCAGCAATCATCTGATGTGTTGTTGAAGTTTTAAATTATAAAGAAAGAAATCATGATTTTTCTACACGATATATCCTTTGGGTTTCCTGCGGGAGACCTGCTATTCAATTCTATTGATGTAACGATACCCTCGAGTTCAAAGTCCGCCCTGGTCGGGAACAACGGCACGGGAAAATCCACCCTGCTGAAAATAATCTCGGGAGTCCTTGAACCCATTCACGGCAGCGTAAACATTCACGGTGAATGGTTTTATGTCCCGCAGATGTCCGGGAATTCTGATGACTTCACTATTGCCGGATGCCTGAACATCGGTCAGAAACTCGAGGCCCTTCACAAAATTACGACCGGGGAAGCAGATGAAGCCCATTTTGAAACACTGAATGACGACTGGGACATCGAAGAACGTTCCCGGCAGGCTTTGCAGTACTGGAAACTCGGCAGCCTGGAGCTCGATCAGAAACTCGGCAGCCTGAGCGGCGGGCAGAAAACGAAAGTCTTCCTCGCCGGAATGATGATCCATGAACCGGAGGTCATTTTACTCGACGAACCCACCAACCACCTGGATGTCGAAGGCCGGAACCTGCTGTATGATTTTATAGGAAGAACCAGATCAACTGTTGTGATGGTGAGCCACGACCGCGCTTTGCTGAGCCTGGCGGATACGGTTTTTGAGCTGAGCAACCAAGGCATTTCTACGTATGGCGGGAATTATGCTTTTTATGCCGCACAGAAGGAAATTGAAAATGAGGCGTTGCAGAACGACATCCATTCCAGGGAGCGGGCGCTGAAAAATGCAAAAGAAAA
>JAKOOI010000077.1 GCA_022701475.1 Weeksellaceae bacterium | reverse complement strand
CCCAGATCGGGGATCATTCCGTAAAGGCTGTCCACTACAGTCCGGAACTGCGCCGTATCCATCTTTCTCGATACGGCTATTTTTGATGCGGTATTCTTCCAGATGTCATTCAGAAGCGTGCCCAGCTGCTCCCTGTTTTCCGGGGAAATATCATTTCTGATAAACGGTTCTACCGCCGACTTGAACTTTCCGTGACGGATCACTTCAATCCCGATTCCGTATTTATCTGCAAAATCCTTAAAAAAGGCAACTTCGGTAGCAAGTCCTTTCAGCTCGATCATCCCGGCAGGATTCAGATAATACTGATCCGCTACGGAACCCAGGTAATACGCACCCTGGGAAACGGCATTTCCGTAAGCATACACAAATTTTCCGCTTTTCTTAAAATCCTGGATAGCACTTCTCAGGTCATCCATCTGCGTCATTCCTGCATTAAGCTGATCGGCTTCTATGCTTATCCCCTTTATATTATCATCCGTTTTAGCCCGGCGGATCGCATCGACAGCATCATAAACCAATACGTTCCTGTCCTGGTCATTGAATTCAAAAAAACCCTGCTTCTCCTCAGTAGGGCTGTCCAGTATATTGGTTTTTAAATTGATCGCAAGTACGGAATTCTTCTTTACCGTTACCGACTTCTCACTTCCCATAGCACTAAATATAAGAATGACGATAAAAAAGAAGAAAAAGACGACACACAACAGCAGGATTGCCACTATATTTGCCAGTACATTTTTAAAAAAACTTTTCATAAAATCAATTATTTTACGATATGTCGCAGCATAAAGTGGTTTTGTTACTCGGAAGCAACCTCGGAAACCCAAAAAAAAACTTGGAAACCGCAATCATCAAGATAAAGGAAGGAAACAATGAGATATTACAATTAAGTGAATTCATGACATCGGAGCCCGTAGAATTTGCCAGTTCCAATATTTTTTGTAATATTGCAATGATAATATCAACACAGCGTTCCCCTCTTCAGTTTCTTGATTTTATTAAAGATATTGAAGCGCAAATGGGGCGGGTTAACGATTCTAAAATAACGGGAGAATACACCGACCGGATCATAGATATAGACATCGTTACATTTAATGGCTTGAAATTTGTATCAGAAAGATTGGAAATCCCACACAAGAAACATCTTTCGGAAAGAGCATTTTCCAGGATATTATTGAAAGATTTAATTTAAATCAACACATAAAACATACTGTATGAAATTAGGTTTATTATTGTTGGCTGTTTTGCCTGCTGCTGTATATGCACAAGATAGTATTGCCGTTATGTCCAATGACACATACCCGAATACCTTCTCTTCAGGCTCATCCAACGTTCAGCCTTTTAACAACCAAGCCAGACGGTTCAACGACTGGTCTGTATCTGTTGGTGGGGGTGCCGCGCTCATGGTACATTCCGACCTCAAATCCATTTATGACAAAAAAATTAACTGGGGATATAATTCCTATGTAAGCCTTGACAAACAGATTACTCATGTTTTCGGGCTCAGTCTGATTTATCAAAGAGGTGAAACCACCCAAAAAGCAATGCTTGAAGGAGCTGCCGGAGCTGCGGCAGGTGTTGCGGAAGCTAAGACAAAATACAATCAGATCGCTTTGATGGGAGACATCAATTTCTCCAACATCTTAAGAAGAGTGGATAACCATTCTCCTTATCGCTGGGCATTGCATGGATATGCAGGTGCCGGAGTAATGGGTTACAAGACCTCATTACATGATAATGACGAATTCAGATGGAGTTCAAATCCAAGAAGAATTCCATTGTTCATGGAACAGAAGCTTGAATTTAATTCATTCTACTTCCAGTTTGGTACCGGTGTAAAGTATAACGTTTCAAAACTGATCGATATTGAGGCCAGAACCATGTATATCATCAGCGGAGATGATGAATTCGACGGTGGCGGATGGGCAGGTTCTGCAGATTATGATCCAAGCTCTAAAGTATCCAAATATAATATGATCGATAAGAGAAGATCTGACAATATGTGGACTGTCAACCTGGGTATTTCTTTCAAATTAGGGAAGCATCCATCTCATCTTGCTTGGCATGATCCTTTGCAGGAAGCTTATTATAAGGCGAATGTCCTTGAAAATAAAGAAAACGACCTTGTAGTTTGTGAGAAAGGAGACCTTGACAACGACGGTGTCTGCGATGACTGGGACAGACAGCTGGATACTCCTGCAGGAGCAAGAGTGGATGGCGCCGGAGTAGCTCTGGATATGGACCTTGACGGTGTTATTGATCTTTATGACAAATGCGTTACCGTTCCGGGACCCGTAGAAAACCAAGGGTGTCCTACCAAATAATTATTACTAAATCATTTAATTAACTAAATAAAAAATACACTATGAAATTAAGTTTAGCAATTGTTGCATTTGCGCTGGCTGTTCCTACAGCAGGCTTTGCACAAGACTCAACTGCAGTAGTTTCAAACGGAGAATATCCAAATACCTTTTCATCAGGTTCTGCAAATGTTTCCCCGTTTACCAATAAATCCAAAAGGTTTAACGACTGGGCAATTTCAATAGGTGCCGGTGTACCTATGATACAATCTGCAGACTTAACGTCCATAAAAAATGGTAATGGTAAAAACCTTTTCGGTTATTCTGCATATGTGAGTATTGACAAAGCCATTACCCATGCTTTCGGTATTAACCTTCAATACGACAGGGGAGAAACAAGGCAGGGATGGTTCAATACAAAAGATCCTGTTCCTACAGGCGTTAGCCCTTTCCAGCAGGTTGGAGCCAGAACGCAGTACGATGCCATCTCGTTATTAGGAGACATCAACTTTTCCAATCTCTTCAGAAGGGTGGATAACCATTCCCCTTACCGATGGGCATTGCACGGATATGCAGGGGTAGGTACTTTAGCTTACAGAGCATATCAGAAAGATGCTGCCGGCCAGAGAATGGTAACTGAGATCAAGCCATTCCAGTTAGGATCCATGTTCTTCCAGGGAGGTGCAGGTCTTAAATACAAAGTAAACAGAAGATTAGATATTGAGGCGAGAGCCATGTATGTAGTTACCGGAGATGATGAATTCGACGGAGGAGGAGACAAATACAGTGCTATCAACCAACGTGAAGAGCAGGTTTCTGATAACTTCTTTAATGCGACGCTGGGTATTTCACTAAAGCTTGGAAAGCACGAATCTCATCTGATGTGGCATGACCCGCTTCAGGAAATCTATTACAAACTGGATGTGCTGGCTAACAAAAACCAGGATATTGAGGTTTGTAAAAAAGGAGATCTTGATAATGACGGAGTTTGTGACGATTGGGACAGACAGCTTGATACGCCTGCCGGTGCAAGAGTGGATGGCGCAGGGGTAGCCCTTGATACGGATCTTGACGGTGTAATCGATCTTTATGACAAGTGTGTAACCGTTCCGGGACCTGTAGAAAACCAAGGTTGTCCTACGACTCCTGCCGGCGGACCGGTTATAGAAAACGAAACAAAGCTGGACGGTATTGAATTTGACTTAAACTCAGACAGAATCTTACCTTCCAATACTCCTATTCTTAACAATGCGGTAAGTTATATTAACTCTTCAAACGGTACTTATACAGTTATCGGAGCTACTGATACAAGGGCTTCTGAAGCGTATAACCAGAAACTATCTGAAAGAAGAGCAAACAACGTTAAAGATTATCTTATCAAAAACGGAGTACAATCCGGCAAATTGAATGCTGTCGGTAAAGGTGAAAAAGACCTTAAGTATCCTGAATGTGATCCTGCTACCAAATGTCCTGAATGGAAAAACAGAGCAAACAGAAGGGTTTACTTTGAAGCTAAATAATAAATTTCATTTTATTGATATATTACAAAAGTCACGCAGTGCGTGACTTTTTTTGTTGGTATACTTTCATTATTTTTACACCATGATTTCCCAGCATGAATTCCAAGAATTAAAATTCAGGACCCTGAAATATTTTTGGGGATATGATCAGTTCCGTGACTCACAGGAAGCGGTTATCGATTCGGTCATTAACGAAAAAGATACGCTCGTCCTTCTTCCTACCGGAGCAGGAAAATCACTTTGTTATCAGCTGCCGGCTTTACTGAAAGAAGGGACCTGCCTGATCGTGTCTCCCCTACTTGCATTAATGAAAGACCAGGTACAGCAATTGAAATCCCGGGGGATAGAAGCTGAATACCTTTCATCCGAGCTTGATGAGTATGACGCTGAAACAATCTACGACCGCTGTAAGGAAGGGCTGACGAAGATGCTGTATATATCTCCGGAAAGGCTCACCAACAAACAGTTCCTTCAGCATATCGATGAAATCCAGCTTTCTTTTATTGCTGTGGATGAAGCCCACTGTATTTCGGAATGGGGCCAGGATTTCCGGCCGAGCTACCAAAACATCAAAAACTTCAGGCTCAGCCATCCGAACGTACCCTGTCTGGCTCTGACCGCTACTGCAACCCCGAAAGTCCTGGAAGAGATCAAGCTTAAACTCGACCTTAAAAACCCTGTCCTTTTTCAGAAAAGCTTTAAAAGGGACAACATCAGAATTCTTTCTGAAGAAGTCTCCGACAAATTTCAGAGGGTGTATGATATTCTCAAATTCACCGGGGAATCCGGAATTGTATATGTAAGGACCAGAAAAGAAGCGGAACAACTTTCGGAATACCTCCGCAATAAACAGATGGACCATGTGGATTTTTTTCATGCCGGCCTTACGACAAAAGAGAAAAATACCCGGCAGACGGCCTGGAATAACAGCTCCCGGAATGTATTGATTTCGACCAATGCATTCGGGATGGGAATTGACAAGGACAATGTCCGGTTTGTCATTCACTATGCTCCTGCTCCGTCCATTGAGAACTATTACCAGGAAATAGGACGTGCCGGCAGAGATGGCGGTAAGAGTTTTGCTTTTTTACTCTGGGATAAACAGGAACTACTGAATTTCGATCAGATCCTTAAAAACCAGACGCCCGGCAAAACAGAATTCCTAAGCATTATCACTTACCTCTACTCTATTTTCCAGGTAGCGGAATTCGAGCTTCCGGAAAAAGTATTTCAGCTCAATATCCCGGGAATACAGAATTTCACCCGATTGTCTTTAGCAAAAATCAAAAATGTCCTTACCTTTCTTCATAATCAGGAGATCATTTATTTCAATGAACTGAAGAGCCTTTCATCCCTTCAGCTGCTGATGCAAGCCCATGAGATTGATCAGCTTCCGTACCAGGATGCTTACTTTATCGAGTTGATGCTCCGCACAGTTTCCGGGATTACTACCCATAAGGTGATGTTCAGCGAGCAGCAGGTCAGCAACAAAATCGGCGTAAGCATTCCCCTGATCAAAGAAAGGCTGAAAGAACTCCGGCAGAAAGGCTATGTGGAATATATTGACGGTTCACAGGCCAGCATTAAGTTCCTGAAGCCGCGGGATGAAAGATTGAACAAATCCGTTTATTGGAAAATTTTTGAGCACATCCAGAAAAATAAGATCCAGAAATGGGAAGAAATGAAATTCTTCATTGAAGACCGGCAGTACTGTAAAATGAGACTCATTCTGGCCTATTTCGGCGAGAAAAAATCCAAGCATTGCGGCCAGTGTTCCGTGTGTGAAAAGAACCGGCAATCCGTCTTCGGAAAAAATATTTCTGACCAGATTATCCGTGTACTGACTGAAAAGGCAGCTACTATTGAAGAAATTTCCATCCAGCTGAGTTATCATCCGAAAGAAGACATCCTGGAAAACCTCATTTTCCTGCTCGATTCCGGAAAAGTAAAAATGCTGAACTTCAGGACCTATATGCTGGCTTAGAAGATGGGCAATAATGAGTGATGAGTGATGAGTAATAAGTGATGGGCTGTGAACTATCGATAATAAGTAGTATCTGCTAAGGTATTTAATATCAGTATGGTTCTATTCTCTATGCCTTCAAGTGTACATTCTACCATTCTCACCTGATTTCTGCTCTTTGTTTAAATTACCATCAGTATAATGGTATTTTTCCATCGCTCATTGCCCAATCATCATTCATCACTCATAGCCATCATTCATCTGTTCCATTTGCATTGCATTTTCCCAATACCTTATCTTTGTAGCATGAAATCATTAAAAGTTGTTTTTTTAGGAACTCCGGAGTTTGCAAAGACTTCTCTGGAAGCTATTCATCAGTCCCGCCACGAAGTAGTCGGTGTGGTAACGGTTGCAGACAAAGCCAGCGGGCGCGGACAGAAAATCAGCCAGTCTGCGGTAAAAGTTTTTGCCGTTGAAAACAACCTACCGGTTTTTCAGCCCGAGAAATTGAGAGATCCTGAATTTCTGGAAGAATTGAGGAAGCTTAATGCTGACGTTTTCGTAGTCGTGGCTTTCCGGATGATGCCTAAAGTGCTTTTTGAAATGCCGCAATTGGGCACCTTCAATCTCCACGCTTCCCTGCTTCCCGATTACCGGGGCGCGGCACCGATCAATTACGCAGTCATCAACGGTGAAGAAAAAACCGGAGCCACTACCTTTTTTATCAATGAAAAAATTGATGAAGGCAACATCTTACTGCAGGAAGAACTGGCCATCCTGCCTGATGAAAATGCCGGCAGCCTGCATGACCGCCTGATGGAAATGGGGGCCCGTCTGGTGGTGAAAACCCTCGACGGACTGGCAGAAGACTCTATTACCGAAAAGCCGCAGCCTGACGTAGCCCATCCGAAAAATGCCTTTAAGATTTTCAAGGAAGACACCCGGATTGACTGGTCTAAAGCTTCCGGGGAAATCCATCAGTTTATTCTGGGCATGTCACCCTACCCTGCTGCTTTTACCACATTGAAAATCGGGGAAGAAGAAAAAGGGCTCAAGATATTCGGCGGCCGGTTTGAACTTTCAGATCATGGAAAAGAAGCCGGAAGTATACAGATTTCCAAAAATGAATTCAGCATATATACCCGGGACGGCATCTACTCTCCTTCGGAAGTACAGCCGGAAGGAAAGAAAAGAATGAATGTAAAAGATTTCCTGAACGGATTCAGGAGCTTTGAACATATAAAAATGGCTTGATGAAAATCAAGCCATTTTTATATGTTGTCAATTGTGGATTTTGCTTTGCAAGTCAATAGTCAATTTTAAACTTACAAAAAATTAACAAGCGCAGCGAATAACAATTCACCATTCTCCTTACAGCTGCACCATTTCCGTCACCTCTACATCATATCCTCCCACCTGAGGTCTGATATCCGGGTTTTGGGTAATTACTTTAAACTTGTTGATGCCGAGATTTTTCAGGATCTGGGTTCCGATCCCGTAATCCCTGTAATTGAACGCAAGCGTCGGGTATTGCTGCTGCCGGTCCTGATAATTCAGGAACTGCTGCAGTTTTCTTAACGTATTTTCGGAATTGGAAACGTTATTGATGAAAATAATGGCTCCTTTTCCGGCTTCGTTTACGATATTGGTTACTTTTTCCAGCAACGGTTTTTCCCCGTTGTTCAGCCTTGTCAGTACATCGAAATAAGAATCGGAAGACTGCACCCTTACGAGTACCGGTTCGTCTACCGTCCAGGTTCCTTTGGTCAAGGCAAAATGGATCTGGTCGTTTGAAGTTTCCCTGAAGGCAAAGAAATCGTATTCTCCATAAGCGGTTTTTACCTTTCTTTCTTCAATTCTTTCAATCAGGTTTCCTTTTTTCAGCTGATAATGGATCAGGTCTTCAATGGAAACGATTTTCATGTCATGCTTCTGGGCGAAAGTGAACAGGTCCGGTAAACGGGACATGCTTCCGTCTTCATTCATGATTTCGCAGATCACGCCGCCTTCTTTAAGGCCTGCCAGACAGGTAAGGTCGATCGCTGCTTCGGTATGGCCGGCCCTTTTCAGCACACCTCCTTTTCTTGCACGGAGCGGGAAGATATGTCCGGGACGCATAAAATCCATAGGTTTGGATTTCTCGTCCATCAGCGCCAGAATGGTTTTTGCACGGTCGGCGGCGGAAATTCCGGTGGAAGTTCCGTTCCCCAGCAGGTCTACGGATACCGTGAATGCTGTTTCCTTGGGATCGCTGCTCCGGTTTACCATCACTTCAAGTCCCAGCTCATCACAACTCTTTTCAGGAAGCGGCATACAGATCAGGCCTCTGCCGTGAACAGCCATAAAGTTAATCAGTTCAGGAGTGGTAAGTTCTGCAGCACAGAGGAAATCACCTTCGTTTTCCC
>JAKOOI010000017.1 GCA_022701475.1 Weeksellaceae bacterium | reverse complement strand
CATAATGCTCAATCTTCCGGCATACCTCATCGTAGGAAGATGTAAAATCCTCTTCAAGGATGAAGCGGGCGGCTGAAAGCTGATCTGTAATTAAAGGGTGGTTTTTATCTAAAAGCAGTACGCGCATGGAAGACATAATTCTTTATATTTGTTGGTACAAAGGTAAGTGAAAGATCCAGAAACATCCTATGCGAACATCAATTTTAAAATACGCTCCTATGAAATTACACCAATCCATTTTCGTGATTTCCGTATTGCTGCTTCTCGCCTATATACTCCTGCTGTCTGTATGCTATCCTTCGGTACGGGAAGTCATCCCGATCCATTACTCCTCCGGAGGCCCGGACGGCTATGGCAATAAACTATTTCTATGGCTGACGGCCGGAATTAATGCCCTCCTCCTTTTGGTGATTGGCCTGCCTCTTTTTTTTCCTGAGAAAATGTTCCGGAAAGAAGAAGGATATCTGGAAGATTCTTTTGAAAACGCAGTAAAAAACCGGCAGGTGTTCCTGTCGGTTCTATCTGTCGTCATCACCCTGATTTTCTGCGGGTCTTCTCTGCCGGAAATTATTCCGCAGGCCCTTCCTGGAAAAGCTTTTTAAGTTCGATGGACTCTGAAGGCTTCATTCTTCCGGAGAGGATCAGGGAGAGTTCTTTTCTTCTCAGGGCAGCGGCAAACCTTTCTTTTTCAATTTCGGTTTCCGGTTCCATATCGGGGATCGGGATCGGCCTGTTGAATTCGTCTACTGCCACGAAGGTATAGATTCCTTTGTTGGTCTGGATCTTTTTCCGGTTGATGGGGTCATCCAGCCATACATCCACATAAATTTCCATAGACGTGGAAAAGGCTCTTGAAACTTTTGATTCCATTACCACAATTCCGCCTTCCGGAATCGGATGGTCAAAAGAGACATGGTTTACCGACGCCGTCACCACCCTCCGCTCACAATGCCTGGTGGCTGAAATGGAGGCACAGCGGTCCATTCTTGCCAGCAGTTCACCGCCAAAGAGGTTTCTCAGCTGGTTGGTATCATTGGGAAGCACGATATTGGTCATTACCGTCAGGGAATCTGACGCTTTTTTTATTTTATTCATTTTTTCTTAGTGTTATTTTTGAGGGTTGCCGCTGAAGGGCTTTTCTCTGTTACAGGCGATACTGCCTTTACGGCTACGGAATCTTTTTTCAGGGAGGCTGTATCTGCGGGAGGCGTATAGGCTTTTACTTTTACGGTATCCTTTTCTATCCTGTGGGTGCTTGTCTGTACGGATGGCACCTTATCAAAAGATTTTTTCCCGAACAGAAGATCCTGCTGGAAGTAAGCTACTGCCAGAATCCCTGCCACCGGAATAATGACCAGAAATGCCCAAAGGATAGACTTATTGAAACGGTAATCTCTTTCACCTTTTGCCGGAGCAGCTGTGAGGTCTTCACTGCCGATATCGGAAAGCCTGATTTCTTCCAGCCCGTAAAAATCAGGATGATCAGACTGCAGCCTGTTTCCTTTGAAAACGGTTCTGTCCTCTTCGGTATATACCGTCCCGAGGCCCTGAATTTCCAGCAGGTGTTCCGACTGGAGCCTTTTTTTCCAGAAATCCGTCTGGATCTGAAGATCGGTACGGGAAGCTTCAAGGGACATCTGCTTCTGGGTACCGATAAAAAAGGCCAGCTCATCAGACTGTGCTTCATAGTCCGGGTAATACACAATGGTACTTGCCGGAGGAAGGATGCTTCCGTTTTCTGAATTGATCACCGCTTTGGAATTTTCCAGGGAAAACACGCCGAAGCCGGGCACCGTAACGGTCCCGAACTGTTTCAGATATTCTAAAATATAAGCTGAAGTATTCATTTGCGGCAAATTTATAACTTTTCCGGGACTTTTCAGGATTTGTCTGTGAACGGACATTTAAGAATTTACGGCAGGAAACCTGCTTTCAATATGCTCCGCTTATTTAGCCATTCCTTATTTGAGAATCCAGCATTTTACATTTCCTTGTTTCGCATTCAACTACACTTTTAGTCCGGACAGATGAAATCCGGATGACTGATAACCTGACGGCTATGCCATAACAGCCGGCATAGCCCCGATAGGAACGGCATCCTTTTTCTCCGTTGGCAGGCAGCAAAGGCAGAAAAAGATACAGTGGATAGCGGGAAAAAGCTCCATAAAAAAAGGCCGCCGGAGCAGCCTTCCTCTAACTTTACTTTTTACTATATTGTTGTACTATAGCCAATAGTTTACTGGATTTTCCAGCTGATGCCGAACATAAAATTGGTTCCGGCCTGTGAAAAATAGTAAGGTTCGCCGTCCCATACCGCGCCGTTGTTCACGTATTTTTTATTGAAAATATTATTTACTAAAAGTTTCAGGGCAATATCATTATTTTTGATTTTAAACTGATATTGTGCATTGAAATCGGTTAAAAAATAATCGTTCAGCCGAAGATTCTGATCTTCTGAATTGTCGAGGTACTGCTTTCCGACATACTGGTTGACAAGGGCAAACAGGAAGTTCTCCGTCGGATTGAATTTCAGTCCGAGGTTGGCAATGACATCCGGTGAAAAGGAAATCCGGGTGTTTCCGAGATCCTTGATGCCTTCTTCGTTTTCGATTTTAAAATCCCGGTTCCGGTTGTTGCTGAAACTTACATTTCCGTTAAGCTCCCACTGTTTTGAAAGTTTTGCCAATACTCCGAGTTCAATTCCCCTCCTGTAACTCTTTCCGGAATTGGTCCTGATAAAAGCACCTACGTTATTCAGTTCCCCGTTGAGTACCAATTGATTGATATAGAACATATAATACAGGTTTGCCGTGAAGGAAACGGGCCCGAATTGTTTTTCGACGCCGGCCTCAAAATCGTGAAGTTTTTCTGCTTGTACATCGTTGTTGGCGAGTAAATCATCCCGGTTCGGCTCGCGGTGGGCATGGGCGTAGGAAACGAATACCTTCCCGTTGCCAATCCGGTAGTTGACGCCCAGTTTCGGGTTAAAGAACAGCCAGTTTTTATTCAGGTCTGCTCCTTCGCCGTCCCCGGCGGTAAGGATTTTCGTATCATAGCTGATGCTTCTCAGCTGCAGGTCACCGAAGAATTCCAGGTCATCCGCTTTCACCAATGCTTTGGCAAATCCGGAAACCTCATTCTTTACGGAACGGTTCCTGTAATATTCGTGTCCGTCAATCTGTGGAAGAAAAACGCCGGTCACATTCCCGAAATGCCTTCCGTAATACTGGTTCCCGACGAGCCCGAAGTTCAGGTCCAGGTTTTCAAACTTTCCGTATAAGGTAGACACCACGCCGTAAAAATCGTTATCCAGCCATTTTTTCCGGATGAAGTCCGTTCTTGACAAGGCCTGGCTTCCGTTGATGAAATCGGGAAGGTTGTATCTTGAGAATTTTGCATCCTGCTTATAATTTTCGTAATATCCCCTTCCTTTGGTATAATGCAGGGTGGTTTCGAGGTTCCACCGGTCATTGAATTTCTGCTCCCAGAGCATCTGGTAATGATTCTGGCGGTAATTATCCGTTTCATTGTCATAGAAACCGGAAATATTCCCGTCCGCATCATAGAGGGCTCCTGAAATGTTGAACTTAGGATCCGTTTCCCAGGTCTTGCGGTCGATCCCGTTCCAGGCCTGATAGGTTTTCTCTTTTCCTCCGAAAGCCATCAGGCGGATCCTTGTTTTCCCTTCTTCAAACAAGGCCGTGAAATTATAGGAATGCAGCTTTGAAAAAGCCCTGTCGATATAGCCGTCGGAATGAATATGGGTATACCGTCCCATTACGGAAAGCCTGTTGC
>JAKOOI010000015.1 GCA_022701475.1 Weeksellaceae bacterium | reverse complement strand
GATTCATAGTGATAATATTGTGTAAACAATTACCTTATAACAAGTCACAAGGTAAAGTGCCGGCTGTTTCGTGGTATCAGAAAATTCCGTGCCATCTTTCCGGGTAAGAATATGAAAAACACGCCATGTCTACAGCGTGTTTTAATTGGTTTGGGGCAGATTCCTCTGCTGTCTTATTTTTCAAGCGCAAGGTCCAGCACTTCATTCATCCAGCTGACGTAGTGGACTTCAAGGTTTTTAAGATAATCCTTTTTGATTTCCTCAACATCCTTACGGTTGGCCTCGCAAAGGATGACTTCCTGGATTCCTGCTCTTGTAGCTGCCAGGAGCTTTTCCTTGATTCCTCCTACCGGAAGTACCTTTCCTCTCAGGGTTATTTCGCCGGTCATGGCAAGGTGGGGTTTTACTTTCCTGTTCCTGAATGAAGAAACCATCGATGTCAGCATGGCAATACCGGCAGATGGTCCGTCCTTGGGCGTGGCACCTTCGGGAACATGGACGTGGATGTTTTTCTTTTCGATATCATCCTGCGAAATTCCCAGTTCATCATGCTTGGCCTTGATATATTCCAGGGCAATGGTAGCCGATTCTTTCATTACCGTTCCCAGGTTTCCGGTCATGGTAAGCGAACCTTTCCCGTTGCTGATGATGCTTTCGATAAACAGGATGTCTCCTCCTACACTGGTCCAGGCAAGGCCTGTTACCACACCGGGAACATCGGTGAGTTCCGACAGGCTTTTCGGTCTCGGAACCCCTAAGATATCATCGATCTTCTGAATGGAAATCTTGGCATCGTAGTCCTTTACGAGGGCAGTCTGTAAGGCAACCCATCTGGCTATCGAAGCAATTCTTTTTTCCAGCGTCCTTACTCCGCTTTCCGAAGTATGGGCCTCAATGATATGTTTTAATTCTGCATGTCCAAGCTTAAAGGACTTTGAATCCAGTCCGTTTTCTTCCTGCTGCTTCCTGATCAGGTGCCTTTTGGCAATTTCCGACTTTTCTTCCAGCGTATATCCTGCTATCTGGATGATTTCCATCCTGTCCAGTAAAGGCGTCTGGATGGTGGAAAGTGAATTGGCCGTAGCAATAAACATCACTTTAGACAAATCATACCCCATTTCGAGGAAGTTGTCATAAAAGGATTTATTCTGTTCGGGATCAAGGACTTCGAGGAGTGCCGAACTTGGGTCGCCATGCATTCCTTTTCCTACTTTATCAATCTCGTCCAGTACGATGACCGGATTCGAGGTGCCTGATTTTTTAATAGACTGGAGGATTCTCCCTGCCATGGCTCCGATATAGGTCTTCCTGTGCCCTCGGATTTCGCTTTCATCATGCAGCCCGCCCAGGGAAACACGTACATATTTTCTTCCTAATGCATCCGCTACCGATTTCCCAAGAGAGGTTTTCCCGACTCCCGGAGGACCTACCAGCAATAAAATCGGGGATTTCATATTGTTTTTCAGTTTCAGGACGGCCATGTGTTCCAGGATTCTTTTCTTAATGTCTTCCAGTCCGAAATGGGCCTTATCCAGGATTTTCTGGGCCTTTTCGATATCAAAAGTATCTTTGGTGAAGGTGTCCCAGGGAAGATCCGTGAAAAAATCCAGGTAATTCCTCTGGACATTATAATCCGGGGAATTTGGGTTTTGCCGCTGCAGCCTGCTGATTTCCTTCTGGAAATGCTCTTCCACCTCTTTGTTCCACGTTTTTTTTGCGGCCTTGGCAATAAGGTCTTCCACATCGCTTTCCGGTCCGCCGCCGAGTTCCTCCTGAATGGTCCTGATCTGCTGGTTCAGGAAATATTCACGCTGCTGCTTATCCAGATCCTTGGACGTTTTCTGGTGGATCTGGTTTCTGAGTTCCAGTTTCCTGAAATCCTCATGCATCATTTCATAACATTTATGAGCCCTTTCCATCAGGTTCTTCTCTTCCAGCAGCTTCTGCTTCTCCGAAGACGGGAAATTGGCATTCGTACAGATAAAATTCAGCAGGTCATCATTATTATTGATATTCTTGATGGCAAAATTGGCTGCATTGGGAATGTTCGGATCAAGCTCGATGATTTTTAATGCAAGATCCTTTACATTTTCCAGCAGGGCTTCATATTCATCCGCATTCTTAGGCTTGGCATCCTTCAGCTTAGAAATCTCTGCTTTGAAATAAGGCTGGCTTTCAACCATTTTTTTTACTTTGAAGCGGTAAAAACCTTTGGTAATGGCCGTGATATTTCCTTCAGGAAGCTTGATGATTTTAATGATTTTCGCCATGGTACCGATCTGGTAAAGGTCTTTTTCCTCCGGCTGTTCGAGATCGGATTTTTTCTGGCTTACGATTCCGATAAGATCGCCGTTGCTCTGCGCTTCTTCCAGCAGCTGAATGGATGTTTTCCTGCCTGCAGTAATGGGAATCACCACGTTGGGGAACATGACCATATTTCTTACAGGAAGGATGGGAAATATTTTCTGGCCGGAATTTTTTTCTGTTTCCGAAAGATCAGAAAGGCTGATCTCTTCTGCTACAATATCAAATCCGTCGCCTATCATTTCTTCTAAACTTATATCTTCAAACTCTGTCATAGTAGATTGAATGACAAATTGTCATTACCATTTTAATTCGTTAACGTGAAATTCCATAACATGTTGTATCCGTAGAGAACACAGTATGGGTGCTAAGATGGCACAAGACTTATGCCATTTGTTTTTTGGTAAAAAATACGGTCAAAATTTCCTTTTCCGTAAAATTTAAATTTTAAAAATTAAAAAAAGGCCTTCGATTTCCGTAATTTCTTAAAAATGTGTATTTTCGCAAACTGATAAAAAACTATAATATATATAATGGCAATTTTAGGACAAATTAGGAGTAGACCTTGGCTTTTGATGGGAGTAATTGCACTGGCGCTTTTGGCGTTCCTTGTAAACCCCGACAGTATTGAAAAGGTTTTCGGTAAAAATCCTGATGTTTTAGGAAAAGTGAATGGTGAGAAAATTACCCGCGAAGAGTTTAACGATCAGCTTTTCGTACTGCAGCAGCAGGCAGACCAGCAGGGCCAGCCTAAAACAGGCCTTGAAGAACAGGCCTGGCAGTTGTTGGTGCAGTCTAAACTGATCAAGCAGCAGTTTGAGAAGCTGGGCTTTGAAATGACGGAGGATTATTTCTGGAATCAGCTCCAGTACGATCAGATGTTTGCTCAGCAGAAGCAGTTTTTCGATGAAAAGGGCAATTTTAAAACCCAGGAGCTTAAAAAACAGATCGAAGATATGAAAGCCGCCTCTCCGGAAGGATACAACCAATGGCTGAAAAGCCGTAAATCCATCGAATACAGGCTGATGGCAAGACAGGTGTTTGCCAATCTTTCCGCAGGGATCACTACCGGTAAAAAGGAAGCGGAGGAACTGATGAAGGAAAGGGATCAGCTGGCAGATATCGACTTCGTAAAAATTGATTATGCTGCTTATCTTCAGAAAAACAACATTAAAGTAACGACTGAAGATCTTGCCAATTATATCAAGCAGCATCCGGTAATGTTCAAGGCGGAAGCCAGCAGGAACCTCGGAGTGGTATATTTCCCTTCGCAGCCGAGTGCGGCAGATGATGCGGCGGCGCAGAAGGAAATCAACAAACTCTATTCAGGAGGGACCGATGCCAGCGGAGGGACTGAAAATTTCCAGAATACCAAAAACGACTCCATGTTCGTTATGGCCAATTCGGACATGCCTTTCAATGCACAGTATGTAAAGCCGAATCAATTGCCTCAGACTATTCAGGCTCAGATTCCGGCAGCAGCTGTCGGACAGACTTTCGGACCTTACAAAGAGCAGAATTTTTATGTAGTTTCCAAACTGCTGGATAAGAAAACTTCGGATTCCACCTTATCAAGGCATATTCTTATTGCATTCAAAGGCAGTCCTGCCGGAGAAGGCGTAACCAGATCCAAAGAAGCGGCTAAGAAGCTGGCAGACTCTATCGGAGCTGCCGTAAAGGCCAATCCTGCCAGGTTTACGGAATTCCTGAAGCTGTCAAATGACCCGAGTTCTGCAGCACAGGGCGGAAGTTTAGGATGGACCACTCCTGAAACACCTTTTGTTCCAGAGTTCCTGACTTATTTAGCAAACAATCCTAAAGGGGCAACAGGTGTTGTGGAAACCCAGTTCGGGTACCATATCATCAATATTGAAGATAAAAAACCGGGAGCCATGAGCTATAAAGTAGCCAACCTCGTAAAAGCCGTTAAACCTTCCGATGCTACGGAAGCGGATACTGATAAAAAAGCAAGACGTTTCATTCAGCAGGTTCAGGGGAAATCTTTCAACGATTTCGTCAACATTGCCAAAAAAGGGAATTACCAGTTCTCCAACCCTAAGCAGGCAAAGAGATTCGACGGTCAGCTTCAGGGATTAGGCACTGAGAAAGATGGCGATATCCTGGCATGGGCCTTCGATAAGAAGAGAGAAAAAGGAGATACCGAATTCTTTACCGTAGACGGTACCGGTGATAAGATTGTAGTTTACATGAACGGTAAGCAGGAAAAGGGAAGCGCTGATCCTGAATCGGTAAGAGATCAGATTGAAGTGGTTGTGAAAAACAAGCTTGCTGCCAAACAGATCTCTGAAAAGATCGGGAAGGCAGGAAACCTGGATCAGATTGCCAAGCAATTCGGTGTGACAAAACAATCTGCGCAGGTGAATATGCTGAATCCTTCGGTAGCCGGTTCCATGGAGCCTAAGGTAGCCGGAGCGGCATTCGGGGTTCAGAAAGGAAAACTTTCCAATCCTGTTGAAGGCGGTACCGGAGTGTATGTTCTGATCAAAAAGAATGAAACCGTAAACAAGCAACCTGGAGACCTTAAGCAGTTTACAGAATCTGTAACCCAGAGAAATGCGGGAATGTTCGGACAGGCATGGTTAAAGAGCCTGCAGGACAATGCAGATATCGATGACTACAGAATTGAGATCTGGAATAAAGCAGGTGCTCAACAGTAATACCATATTATTTTCCATCAGGAAAGAAAAGCGGCAAAGTTTTTGCCGCTTTTTTTACGTTTAACAAGGAGCGGTACAAAAAACATTCATAAATGTGTTATATTTGCTCATTAGAAAAATTTAGCAAGTGAAGTTCAGTAAAGAATTAAAAGCTGGTGTAATCGCACTGATCGCCATTGTAGGCTTTGTGGTGCTTTTTCAATTTATGAAAGGCAGAAGCCTTTTTACTACCGATAATATATTTTATGCACAATATGACAACGTTGAAGGCCTTGCGCAATCTTCACCGGTGTCTATCAATGGCCTGAAAGTCGGACAGGTAGATAAAATTATTCCTCATACCTCCAAAGATGGTAAAATCGATTTCCTGGTAAAGATTACCGTGGATAATAATTTCGAGTTTTCAAAGAACTCGAC
>JAKOOI010000014.1 GCA_022701475.1 Weeksellaceae bacterium | reverse complement strand
CGAGCCAACTTTCGGGTAATATTTCCCGTCGCTCTGCTCTTTGGTGTAAGAGGTTCCGGAAACGGGATTCCCGTCATCGTCCTCACCGTCATTGGTGGCCGTATTCTCCGGAATTTCCCCTACGCCCAGCGTATTTTTCCATGACTCAATGTTCTGAACGGACAATCCGGAAGCATCCTTGTTGGCTTTCAGGGAATCCAGAAGGTTAACGCCCAGCTTATTTTTCCAGTTCTCCGTTTCAGTGATGTTGCTCCCGTCCTTTACTGCAAAATATTGCAGTGAGGAGGCTTCGGCTTTTTTGGCAAGTGCATTTTCCAGCCCGTCCACAGCGGCCATAGGCACCAGGTCTTTTTTATGGTAGTAGCTGTCTATCCAGGCCCAGAACTGCTCCTGTTCAGGCTTCAGGCCGGTGGAAAACCAGCTTTTTAGTATCGATTTGTCTGTACTCATCATTTTTATCTTTTAAGGAGCATATTCAATGAAGCGGATCACACGGTACGGCTGGAGGTTGTTGTGAGCCAGGCCTTTTCCAACCTCACTTGTAGAATGATTGGCATCTTCAACGGAATTTCTTTTACCGCCTTGTGCAGCTTCCATAGATCTTCCGGATAAGCCATACCATGTGTGGGAGTGTTTAGGCATTTCATCTATTGACAACGCATGGGTCTTTGTACCTTCTGCTTTACCTATCATTCCAAAATCATTATCACCCTGATCCCAGCCTACCGGAACACGTCCTTTAAGGTCTGCACATTCTTTCCAGCCTGTAGGAATCGGTACCGTAGCCGGCTTGTTCCAGATGGCAATCATGCCGACAGGAATGGGGGAAGGCTTGTTTTCCAGCGCAGTGATCCGGGCTTCAACATCATCCTTGAATTGCCGGATCTGCACGGTAGGGAAAACCCTTCTGAAATCTGCCCACGGATAATTGGTTACACTCGAGCCGAAGGTGGCAAATCTCTTATAGAGTACTTTCTTGCTTTCCCCGCTTTCGAAAATCCGGCTTTCCTGATCTTCTGAAATAATTACGGTAGAGCCCAACAGGCCGCCGCGGAATTCCAGGATTTCACCGTTGATGTACACAACCCCGTCCGTAACGGTACTTCCGGTAAGGTTACACCCTGAGATAATGGCGAAATTACCGGCCATTTCCCCTAATGCATTGAACAGCGAGTAAGCGGCCTGCATGCCGTCCAGTATATTGGTAGAAAGGGGAAATCCCCCAATCTGGTTAAAATCAAATCTATTCATGAGTACGTTTCAATTTTATAGCGTTTAGACGCCAGTTTATAAAAATTAATGGTTTTCTTCATTTTATATTCATCGTAGAGAAGCCCCTGCGGCACTTCCACCACGAAATCCACTCCGGTATCTGCGTAATCCGAATCCTGGTAGAGATACATGGTTCCCAGGAACCTGGGCTGTACGTTCTGCAGGTAGATGTACTGATATTTGTTCTGGTTTCCTTCCGAGATCCGGATCCGTTTTTGTTCAGCATCAAAACTACGGTTAAGCGCCGCCCGCAGGTAGCAGACCTGGCTGTTGTGCATCAGCATGTACAGGTTTTCGGTACGGTTGGCGTTCCATACATCATAGAGATCGGCGATAGGGAAGCAAAGCGATTTCACCCATGCGATCATCCTGGCCTGGCGCAGAAACGGAGGCAGCATCCGCACCGGCAGCTTTTTAAAATCAACATTATACCACATATTCTATCGTACTTGCATTTTCCAGTTGTTGCTGATACCCGGGATCTCCGGAATTCAGATCGTCGGCAAACAATACTTTGAAGTATCCTGAGCTCGGTATTTTTTTAACGTCCAGGCCGGTAAATGTTCCGTATACGCCTGATGTAGAATCGATCCACCGGGTAGAGGCACCGAGGATATGAGGAATTTCCACCCCTTCTATTTTCTGCAGCCTGTCGGTCAGGTGGGCCAGCACCAGTTCCCCGTTGAATGGAAGGTCCTTCATATATTGTCTGATGGCTTCCTTTACAGGCTGCCCCCCTCCTCCTGTTCCCTGAATACGGGTTCCGTTGGCATCCAGTACCAGCGGGTTGCGGTAGATCTTCAGCTGCAGTTTCAGGATATCCGGTTCGTAATTGAGTACCGTAATCCGTACGCCGGCATCCTTGATCTCATTGATATAGGTTTCAAAATTGATTTTCTGATCATTGGGGATCGGGCTAAGCTCCCTGCCGGTTTCGGTGGCAATCTTGATGATCAGCCGGCTTTCTCCCTGGGCTTCGGTAACGGCAGAATATTTTATGATCTTCGAGTTGCTGATCTGATCTTCGCTAGCCGGGATGAATGAATCGGTCTGTATATCGTAATATTCCGTCCTGAATACATCGCTGCCTTCCACAAGATCAAAACCGTGCTGGAATGCAAGGGCTTTGTTCCGGTACCACCTCAGCGAATGGGGCTTCAGCTGGGCAAGTGCGTCATCCACCTCTTCTTTGTGCCTGTCAAAAAGCGTTTCAAGCGTCCAGACGGCTGTTGCGATAATATACGTCCAGAGCTGCCATACTGCTGTTTTGCTGTTGGAGGTAAGACCACTGAGTGCCGGTTCCGTATTTTTGGCAAACATGATGCTCTCCTGTATTTCTTCTATTTTACGTGCCATTGTTTTATGTTACTATAAAGTTTTTCTTGATGATCCAATATCCGATGCCTTCCGGCTCGGGTTCCATATGGGAAAGGTCCACAGCGGTTGCCGGAACGGAGCTGTTGCTCTGCAGGCTGTACAGGACGAGACGGTTCATCTCTTTATCCGTGAATACCTTAATCACTTTCCCCGGCTCTATGTCTTCCGTTACGGACCTGTTGTTCAGCATGGCCAGATCCATGGCATACACTGCTGTTCCGTACAGATAGATGGAAATATCTTCCCAGATCTGCTGTTCGTATACTTTAAAATCAGCTGTATTTTCCATTGATTTCTATTCCTGTTTCGGTTATCTTTAATTTTTCAATGCTGAATCCGTCCGCCTGCAGCTGTACCCTGATGTTACGTTCCAGCAGTACATTAATGGCGCCGTTCCTGGATTTCCCGATGTCACAGCC
>JAKOOI010000592.1 GCA_022701475.1 Weeksellaceae bacterium | reverse complement strand
TGAGCCAGATGCTTCAGTGTTAAGTTTTGTGCAAAATCTTTATTTTTAAAATCTTCAAAATAGTCTGAAAATTTATCGTCGAGACTTCTTATCTTTCCTTCTTCCAGGGCTTTTCCCAGCAGCATGACCGTTACGGCTTTCGCCATGGAAAAAGAATTGGTGGCAGACAGGGCATGATAGCCTTTCCAGTACTGTTCGTGAAGCATCTTCCCATCTTTAACCACGATAAAGGAAGCCGTTTCAGACTGCATCAGATCTTCAGTGATGGTTTCAGGCAGTGCTTTTTTATTATATTCCGGATCTTTTTCCCAAGGCACCGGAGATGTCGTTGTGATGGCATTGGCGGAGAACAGTTTCCCGTCGTCAATGTTCGCGCTCATCTTTCCCCGTAAGTAGGTTTTTGAGATCCCGTTGAAAAGATAACCGTATCCCAGGATATAAAAAAGCGCCATCGCCGCAATGATAAATGTAACAAGATAAATAAGAATAGTCATACTTAATCGATCTTCGACAAATTTAAAATAAATTTGAAAATATGAAATGAAATGGTTTATTTTTGTGAATATTGAGATAAAAACAATGAAAAAACTGATTTCCATACTTCTTTTATACTGTTGCACTGCAGTTTTCGGGCAGGTTTACAAACCCATAGATACCGCAGATTACCTTCAGCGGAAAGCCTTTCTGGCCAGCTTTTCTGTAAGTACCGAAAATCTCAGTAAGAAAAGCAGGTCCGACTATCCCGGAAAACCCGGCAGTGAACTGTCTAAAATCTATAAGGAATTCGGTAAGGAATTCGAAAAGAAAGTAAGGGAAAAAGACTTTGTTTTTAATTCCGTATTCGATGATAAAGTAAAAAGCCTGATCGGACGCCTGCGGAAAAATAATCCCGAACTCCCGCAACAGCTGAATATTCTGATTGCCAGAGACAATACCCCGAATGCCTACTGTTTTGCCGACGGTACTTTTGTCATCAATATGGGGCTGTTCAACTGGCTGAACAATGACGATCAGCTGGCTGCCGTAATTTCCCACGAGCTCGGACATAAAATTTCGGAGCACACCCTGAAGGATTTCCTCAGGATGATCGATCAGGACCAGATGGACCGCATGCTGGTCCAGAATATAAAATCCACTAAAGAAAACCGGAACCAAAGGGCTTTTGATGTACTTAAAAACAGGATTTACCGGAAAGGGGCGGAAAACAGAAAGCAGGAAATGCAGGCCGATTCTTTGGGATATGCCGTTTTCAGCAACAGCGATTTCAGGAAAACGGAATTCATCAATACCTTAAAAAGACTGGAAGATTTTGATACGATTTCTCCCAGAACCCTCAAAGTGGAAACCTATAAAACCTATTTCAGCCTCCCCGGGCAGGAATTTAAAGACAGATGGCTGAAGAAAGAAGATTTTTCGCTCTATAATTACAATCATTTTAAGGAAAAGCTGAATAAGGATTCCCTGAAATCGCATCCGGAAATTGCCTTACGGATCACCCATCTTAAAAAACTCTTTCCTGAGCTTCAGACGGAGGCCGCAGAGGAAAAACCTTCTGAATCCTACGCCGCTGTGGAAAAAACGGCCAGGATGGAGGCGGTCCCGAACTTTTACCATGCAGAAGAATACGGCGTGGGGATCTATGCCAGCCTCCAGTTTCTCCAGGACGGGGAAGAGGAAAAATATTATAAATCGTGGCTGGGAAAATGTTTTGCCAAAATCTATGAAGCACGTAAAAACTATAACCTCAACCGGTATCTGGACCGGGTAGATCCCAAAAACCAGAGCGAAAGCTATCAGCAGTTCCTGAATTTCATGTGGAACCTCAGCCTGGATGAGGTAAAGAACATTGCCGCATATTATCAGAAAACAGAATCCTGACCAGCGTCAGGATTTTTGTTTTCTGTAAAATTCGGCGGTATGAAATGAATGCAAGTAACTTTTAAAAATAAATTAAAAACATAAGAGCATTCGGCTTCCTTGTTCCGGCCTCTGTTCAGGGTCTGCGTTATTTAATAATTTAATCTTTCAAGTCGGATCTTGTTGAACTTTTCCTTTTCGTTGAATTCACGGAGGAGGATATAGCCTTCCTTCGCAATATACGGCGTCACGGTATAGTTGTCTTTTTCGGAAATCGGAACGACTTCCTGTTTAAACTTTCCGTCGATAACCGTGTTGATGAAAAGGTTCCATTTCTTTTCTCTGGTTACCTGGTCTTTCTTATAATCCCGGAAGAAAAATACCACATCCTTACCGTCATTCAGGTATTGCGAAAAAAGGTAATCGCTGTTTACCCATTTTGATTTTTCTTTTTCGAATACCTGTACCTCTTTTGCCTTAAAGTCCTTATCGGTATTGATGTACACCAGATCCGTTGTTTTCGGGGCGTTGTACTGTCCGGCCGGCTTGAACTTTTCCGAAAGGATCCCTACGCTGCCGTCGCTCATGAAATACACATCCTTCGTCTGCAGGTAATATCCGTTTTCCACGCCGCCGTCAGCACTGAGTTTCGGGA
>JAKOOI010000549.1 GCA_022701475.1 Weeksellaceae bacterium | reverse complement strand
AAAATTGAGAGCGGAATTGTTGAAAAAATTGACTTTCATATGATGCAGAAAGTATGTGATTATTTTGATGTTGACCCAAGTTATTTTTTAACTGATACGATAATTCAGAACAACACGGAAAATGAATCTTCTGCCATAACAGTATACGGAGATTCTATTGTAAATACCGTTTCTGCTGAAATCCTGAAAAACATGACCCAACCAGGAGCAGATTGCCCGGCTGATTGAAATGCAGAACAGGCTGATTGAAAAACTACTTAAGAATTAAAACTTGTTCTTAGATCTTTCGTTTGACTGAACGGTTTGGTTATCGGCAGCGCTGCCATTCCATTAATTTATGCGCGTAAACCGGAAACCTATGCGTATATCTTCGCTAGCTCATACGCGTTAATAAACTACCCGCTTTTCATGAATTGACTCCCATTTTCCCAAAAAAAAGCCCTGTCCCGGAAGACAAGGCTTTTATGATATTTAAAATTTGTATTTTACGTTAAATACGTTACGACAAGGTATGTAATTCCTGCAACGATCGCTGAGATCGGGATGGTTAGTACCCATGCCCACAGAAGGCTCACGGTAATTCCCCATCTTACAGCAGAAACCCTTTTCGTTAAGCCTACCCCGATAATGGAACCGGTAATGGTGTGGGTAGTGGATACAGGGATGGAAAGGTGTTCTGTGATGAATAATGTGATAGCACCCGCAGTTTCCGCACTTACTCCTTCCAGAGGTGTTACCTTGGTAATTTTGGTCCCCATGGTCTTGATGATTTTCCACCCTCCGCTCATGGTACCTAAAGCGATTGCCAAAAAGGATACCAGCGGAACCCATAAATAGTGCTGGGCGAAATAATTGAAACGCTCTCCTGATGCAATATTCATATACAAAGGATCATGAATCATATCGACATGGTAGAAGATAATTGCCGCTCCTATGATTCCCATTACTTTCTGGGCATCATTTAAACCGTGGGTTAAACTGAAAAGCGCTGAAGAAGCCAGCTGCAATCTTTTGAAAGACTGATCTGCCTTATGAGGGTTGGACCTTTTATAAAGATGCACTATGATAAGCGTAATAATAATCGAAATCAGCATACCGATAAACGGGGCCAGGAAAATAAAAAGGAAGATAGGAATCACTTTATCGAATTTCACCACACTTTGGTGGGTAACCTGAATGAAAGCTTCTTTTAAAGTATCCCAAATCCCCAGATGAGGCTGTGCAGCCAATACATCATGATAGTCCATCATAAAGGCATGCATAAGGGCCGCTCCCAGAAATCCTCCGATCAGGGTGTGAGAAGAGGATGAAGGGATCCCAAACCACCATGTTAAAAGGTTCCAGGCAATAGCTGCAACCAAACCTGAAAATATAACTTCCAGATTGATAAAGTTCTCATTCACGGTTTTGGCAATCGTGTTACCAATTTTGAACTCGCCGATAACATAAGCAGCTAAGAAAAACGCGGCAAAGTTCCAGAGGGCAGCCCAAAGAACGGCCTGGAACGGAGTAAGTACTTTTGTGGATACAATAGTTGCAATTGAGTTGGCTGCGTCATGAAACCCGTTGATGTAATCGAAAATCAATGCGAGCCCGATTATAACTATAAGTAAAATAGGAAATTCCATTGTTTAATTATAATTATGAATTAAGCGTATTTGATCATGATGTTCTCAATCGTATTGGCAACATCTTCCGCTTTGTCGGTTACTACCTCAAGATAATTAAGTACGGATGAAACTTTGATAATGTTGATGGCATCATTGGTTTCGAAAAGTTCCACCATGGAGTTGGAAAGCAGGTCGTCTGCAATATTTTCAATGGAGTTTACTTTGATGCACGCTTCTTTTACCTGCTCCATGTTTTTGAAACCCTTCAGGTTCTTCATAGCATTCTGGATTTCCAGGCAGGCTTTGTGGATCAGGAGGGAGAAGTCTGAGTAGGCCTTCATTTCCGGTGATTTGTACAGGAAGATATATTTTGTGGACGCGTAGATATAATCGGCAATATCATCCAGTCCTGTAGCCAGTGTATGGATATCTTCCCTGTCGAAAGGCGTGATGAAGTTTTTCCCCAGCTCAACAAAGATCTCATGGGTCAGTTCATCATTTTTATGCTCATAGTCGCTCATCTTCTTCAGCATGGAGTCATCATTAAGATCGAAGTCTTTGATTCCATGATTGAATTCTTCAGACATTGCCACCAGGTTTTCAGTTACTTTTTCAAAAAGAACAAAGAAGATTTTATCTTTGGGTTGAAAAGCGTGGAAAATATTACCAATTCCCATTTTTAAGTATTTATAATTCGTGTGCAAATTTCCTAAAAAAGCCCCTTACCCGGAAACATATAACATTAAGTTTTGTTAACATTGAAGATACCCTATTCACGGACATAAAAAAACCGGCTCAAAAGCCGGTCTATTGTATTGGTTATAAGATTAGTTAGCTTCTTCAGCCCTCATCTCTTTCCCTCTGAATTTCATTGAGGTGATATTGCTCAAAAGGTCTCCTTTGAACGATTTTTCAATCTCGAAGAAGGAAAATTTCTCTAAAATTTCGATATCGCCGATTTCCGCTCTTTTCTTGCTTTTCCCGTTGGACGTGGCTTTGTTGATGATGTCCAGAACATCAAGCTTTTTCAGCTGGTCCTTTTTCCCGAGGTTAAAGAAGAATCTTACCATATCTTCATTTTTCTTTCTCGGTTTTCCTCCGCGTTCCCTTCTTTCGCCACGGTCGCTGCGTTCGCTTCTGTCGCGGTCTCTTCCTCTGTCACGGTCTCTTCTGGAACCTCTGTCGTCATCCCTGCTGCTGAACTTCTGCTCCGTCATGTCATGACGGTCTTTATAATACAGCGCCAGGTCTTTCAGCTGGAACTGAAGCAGCTTGTGGGCAAGCTCTTCCTTGGTGAATGCTGATAAATCAGGAATCAGGGAATCATCGAATTCAAAGAAATCCTCATGGATCTCAAAAAGGCTTTCGAAAACCCCGGCTACCTGAGCTTTGATGATCTCTTCACCGGTAGGAACGGTAGCTTCATTGATCTCGATTTTAGTCACCGATTTGATCTGCTTCAGCTTTCTGCTCTCTTCAGGCTTAATCAGGGAAATGGAAATCCCGTCTTTCCCGGCTCTTCCGGTTCTTCCGCTCCGGTGAACGAATACTTCAGGATCATCCGGTAAAGAATAATGGATCACATGGGTCAGTGAATTCACATCAAGTCCTCTTGCTGCCACATCGGTAGCCACAAGGATGTCAATATTTTTCAGTCTGAATTTCTTCATCACCGTATCCCTCTGAGCCTGGGAAAGATCACCGTGAAGGGCATCTGCCGCATAGCCGTTCTGCATCAGGAAGTCGGCAACCTCCTGGGTCTCCATTCTTGTTCTGCAGAATATGATGGAATACTGGTTGGGGTTGGAGTCGATCAGACGCTTTAAAGCTTCTTTTTTCTGACGGTACCCGGCAACATAATATTCGTGTTTGATGTTCTTTTTAACCTCATTGATGGAACCTACCGAAATCCTGTGCGGCTTCGTTAAATAATTTTTGGAAATCCTTTCCACTTCTTTGCTCATGGTGGCAGAGAAAAGGAAAGTCTGCTTGGTTTCAGGAGTTTCGCTCAGGATGGTTTCCAGTTCGTCTTTGAACCCCATGGAAAGCATCTCATCGGCCTCGTCGAGAACCAGCCAGTGGATGGCAGAAAAGTCAAGGGCTTTTCTGTTGATCAGGTCAATCACCCTTCCCGGAGTCCCCACGATAATCTGCGGTTTGTCCTTGAGTGATCTCATCTGGTCCATAATACTGCTTCCACCATAGACGGCTGTCGTCTTGATGTCTTTCATGTATTTGGAGTAGTTTTTGATGTCTTTTGTAATCTGAAGACATAGTTCCCGTGTCGGACAAAGCACCAATAGCTGGATTTTGCGACTCGTATCGTCAATCATATCCAAAATCGGAAGCGAAAATGCTGCTGTTTTGCCTGTCCCCGTCTGCGCAAGTGCGATCAAGTCGCGAATATCTGAAAGAATGAAAGGGATCGTCTGTTTTTGGATTTCTGTCGGGCTTTCGTAACCCAGTTCGCCAATTGCCTTAAGAATATCAGGACTTAAATTGGTTTCCGTAAATAAATTCATTAAATATTATAAAATTTCTGCAAAGATACAATTAATATTTGAATTATGCCTGAACTCCTGTTACATATATGATAATTTAGTATTTGAATCCCCTTATCCTTTTATAATTTCCGCATTAAAAGGGCTTTTTTTTTGTTTTTATTTTAATATTAATTTTTCGCTTCCCGTTCTTTGCACCACGGATTTTACCTATATTTGAGGTAAACATTCGTATATGCCGGCATCTGTTTCCCCTGATATTTTTAATTTCCTCCGTCTGCTGAGTGAAAACAATAACCGTGAATGGTTTACTGAAAATAAACATCTGTATACCACCGCTCAGCACCATATGACAGTCTTTCTTGAAGACCTGATTAAGGAGATGGCCGGATTCGACGGTGACCTGGCGAAAATCGATGCTAAAAAGTCACTCTTCCGTATTTACCGCGACACCCGGTTTTCCAAGGACAAGACCCCTTACAAGACCAATTTCGGAGCTTCACTGGGAATGGGAAAAGGAAGCCGGAAGGGAGGTTATTACCTCCACCTGGAACCGGGAAAATCCTTTATTGCCGGCGGAATCTACATGCCGGAGCCGGCTGTCCTGAAAGAATTGCGGAAAGAAATCTCGCTGTACGGAGAAGAATTCCTGTCCGTTATTCATCAGAAAGATTTTAAGAAATATTTTCCTCAGCTTGATCAGGATGACAAGCTGAAAAACGTCCCGCAGGGTTTTGAAAAAGAAGACCCGATGGCCGACTACCTGAAACTGAAAAGTTTCATTGCCGTTTACCCTCTGCAGGACAAACAGCTTACCGACAGAAATGCAGTTAAAACCCTGACATCCGTTTTCAGCCTGATGAAACCGCTGAACGATTTCCTGAATGCACCGCTGTCCGTTTAGCACCGAGGCCGTCTTCACCTGTAAACCTGATATTTTGGTTCCGGTCATAGCTAAAGCAGTATACCTGATGGCTGATTAAAGCCATTTTTATAAATAACAGGGTTATCATACCACACGTCAATTTACAAGCAAAAACAATATATCTGATTATCAACACATTAATTCGGTACTATTTTAACAGGAATTTAACATTTTTACGTATATTTGCCTTTTCCCAAATGCCTGTCCATGTCCCTGTATCAAAGAATTGCTGAAAAACTGCAGTATATCAGTCCGGGTTTTTATAAAAAGAGATTTTTTAAAAACCTCCATCACCTTACCAAAGAAAATTTTTCTGCAAGGAATGTAGAGCCGGAGCTGG
>JAKOOI010000548.1 GCA_022701475.1 Weeksellaceae bacterium | reverse complement strand
ATAGTTTTACCTACGAACTGATCGTAATCTTTAATTGGCTTAACATCAATTTGCGAACCTGGTAAGAATGCTTCGATGCCGTGTACGTCAACGATCATACCTCCTTTGGTTCTGGACTTAACAAAACCGTTAACGATTTCTCCTGTTTCATGAAGTTCGTTTACTCTATCCCAAGCTTTAAGCGTTCTTGCTTTTCTGTGAGATAACTGTAACTGGCCTGTTTTGTCTTCTCTCCTGTCTACCATTACTTCAACATCATCACCTACTTTCAGGCCTGGGTTGTAACGGAATTCATTAAGAGAAATAACACCTTCTGATTTGAAATCGATGTCTACGATAGCTTCTTTGTCAGTTAACCGTACAACTTTACCTACGATAACGTCGTTGTCGTTTAAACTGCTCAGAGATCCGTTATAGATTTCCTCTAAGTCGCTCTTTTCTTTTCTAGCATCTGCATCAAGACCTGATTCGAAAGAATCCCAGTCAAATTGTTCCGGTGCTACGTTTTGGTTTAAAATAACCTCTGCTGAATTTGTCTCTTTTGACATTTTCTGATAAAATTTGTATTCCTTCTTTTTTAACGGTTTGAATCAATGCGGATTAAAAAATACGGAAGTCATTAATTATAAGTTGTTTACTTTTCAAACCTGGCTACCCCAAAAGTGGGTGCAAAGATAATGAATTTTAATGACAATACCTAGAATTATTAAGCATCAGATCATCACATAAAATCAGATGGCCAGAGTTTCATCAAGAATCCTTTTAAACTCATTTTCATTTCCATAATTATAAAAAGGAACGGCTTTAATTAAATAGTGATCCGTATGAATTTCTATTGATTTATGCTCGCGCCCGATTTCCCTTAAAAAATTTTCTTTCCATTGGTCATGCCCTATCAGATGTGCACCTTTAGGCTCAATGAAAACCTGATAGGTGAATTGTTGATCTTCCCGTTGGCTGCAGAACAGGATAAAATCCGGTTCAAAAGCGCGGCCCCGTTTATCAAAAATTTTAATTTCCCTTTCATTACGGATCAGATAAATATGATGAAGCTTTCGATTCAGGCTTTCAAAACGCCTGGAAAACAATTCAACAAATTTTTTCTCTTCCGTTGTTCCGTAATTGGCATTGTAGGCATACCAGGATTCATTTGAAAGCAGATCTTCCTGGCCGTCTGATCTGGGACTTCCCTTTCCGACCCTGATCTCCTTATCCCTAAAAACCCGATGGATAAATTGCGGATAAAATCCGGACCCTTCAAATTCAGTGGTATTGCTTTTGATTTCGGTTTCTATATGCTGTAATAAATCAGTAAGCGCATGCAGATAATCGGAATGGGAAATCTCCTGCAGACAGGCTTCGGTTCCCAGAAATGTTATTGCCAAAGCTCCTAAATATTCTTCACTGACCATAAAATCCCTCATCGACATCAAATTCGGAAAGTAACGGCACAGATGTACAAAATAATAAAAATGATTTCTGCTTAAAGCATATCGCAGAATATGAACAGGAATATCGACAATTTTAACTTCTTTAAATTTGATATTTTGATCGGATAAAACAGGATTTTCCTCGTCAAGAAAGACACCCGAAATACTTCCTCCGCCCGACGACAGCTGGTGCCGGAAATTGGTTTTGGTTATTCCCATATCACCGATTGATTTTACGTGGGCAAAGCTTTTAGGTATCTTCTTATTGGCAAACACGACTCCTTTCTGATACAGTTCAGAAGCTTTAAATACATGCTTTAATACAAGTTGCTTTGTTTCAAGCTGCGTTTCATCCTCATAAATTCCGGATTCTGCCAAAGCTCTTTTGAGTTCCGAAATGTAACGGCTGTCTTCTTTGGTATGATAATAAAGTTCTTCCAGAACCTTCAGGTCATTTGAAATGTCATCATCGTATTTTCTGAGGTACAGCTCATCTCCTTCGTTTACCGCAAAGGGAAAATACCGTGCGCCTCTTCCGATAAGCTGCGCTTCGGATAAAGTTGTCTTTCCCGGCTTACCGTCTTTGCCGTCACGATCTTCATACAGCCTCACAATATCAAACAGATTGAGTACATCCCAGCCTTCATTCAGTTTCTGAACGGCAAATACTGCACGAACAGGATTTTTTTCATCTTCCAGTGTATTCAGTAAAATCTGATTTTTTTCCGCCTCTCCATCGTTATTCGCACTTAAGCAATTTTCTTCCCTGAAATTGGACTGTATCCGGCGGACAATCCCTTTTGGTGAAATGTTTTGTTTATCGAAAAACTGAAAAGCCTTTTGAACTACCGGTACTGCAGATGTTTTTCTGATATGCTCTAGCATTGCTTCAGAGAAATCCCTGATCAGCACATGAAAATTTTCTTTATTGTTCTCAGATTCTTTTATGGTTCTTTTTGCTTTAAAAAGGATTACCGGTTTCAGATTGATATGATGAGAGGCAGCCAGCTCCTGCCGGTACAGGTTAAGAACCAGCGCCTGAATAATCCGGTCTCTTTCATCATACATCGAACGGACCAGGCTGATTTCTTTTGAAAACTTATCTCTCCGGAATTGGGCAAGATCATATTTATAGATCACTTTGTCTTTGTATTTATCTGCAATCTGCCGGCTTTCATAATCCAGGGTGGCGGTAAACTCAAGGAGAATATTATTAAAATTCTGGTGAAGGATCTGAAGGACGGTCTCTTCCCAGCTTCCGAAGAGATTGCCGTTTTTTGTACCGCTATTCAGATGATGGGCTTCATCGGCAATCATCACTATTTCTTTATTTTTAAAATCCTCAAAAGTAATGCTGTTTTCTTTGGTGTTATTTAGATCAATATGAAGCTGCTGGATGGTGGTAAACTTGATATTGATATTTTCCTGATCGGACTCGTCGAAGTTATCAACCGGCTTGATTACAATTTCTTTTCCGTCAATTACAATCTTCTCCCGGAACAGGTATTTTGAAGTCTGCGGGCTCAGGAAATTATCTTTTGTTTTCTGAATGATGTTATTGCTGTTGACAAAGAACAAAAAATTCCGGTAGCCTTTTGCATAAAGGTGCAACATCAGCCCGGCCATGACCATGGTTTTGCCGCTTCCGGTAGCCATATTATACAGAAGATGCAGCGGCTTTCCGGGTTTGCCTTCAAAATTTTCCTGTTCGGTGTATAAATAGCGTTTGAATGCTTCTTCCTGATATGGGCGGATCCCGAACTTAAGGTTATCGGTGATTGCATTGGGTATTAATACCTGCGATAAAGTTTTTTTAGCAAACGGATTATTGAAGAGGTCGTGTAAAAATTCCATCGTGTTAGTTTTTGATCTGATAAAATGCTCCTGTCACTCTTTGTTCTTCCTCCGTACATTCAAAACCGGCATCGTTAAGGGATGAAAGATTGACATACAGCTGGTTTTTGTCCAGCAATTCACAGAGATGTCTTTTCTGCTCGATAATGGAAAGCTTCTTAAAATCGTCGATATGCTCTTCCTGTTTTTTAAGATCAATATTGTAATTCAGGAAAGATTTTTCTTTCATTTCTTCCCAGATCACCAGAAGTTGTTCAGTATCTTCAGCGGCTTCAATTTTTTCCAGAAAATTTTGGTTGTATTTTTTGAGTTCGAAATAAACGAAGGAACCGCCGCCTTTCCAATTGACTGATTTGGAAATGCCGCCTTGTTCGCCCTCGATTACTTTTTTCATACGTTCGACTGCCACTGTTTCTATATAATCCATTTGTTCGATTCCAATATATTGACGATTCATTTTGTGAGCAGTAGAGGCTGTAGTTCCGCTACCAAGATGATAGTCGAGAATGAGATCATTTTCATTTGTAACAGCATTGATTAAAAATCCTATCAACGATTCAGGTTTGGGATAAGAATTGAAATCTAAACTAAGTGAATCAACATGTTTTTTGGAATCTTCATTTGTTTCCACCCCCATTGCTTTAGATAGATATGTTTCATCTATAAATTTATCTGGAGCTAAATTCGAAGAGGATTTTCTTTGATATCTTATTGAAAATTTATTAGATTTAATTATAAAATAAGTCCCATTTTCTATTTCACTATCTAAAAATGATTGTTGCCATTTAAAATTTCCTTTAATTCGAATTACATTTTCATTTTTACCATTTTTAACAATGAGATCAT
>JAKOOI010000544.1 GCA_022701475.1 Weeksellaceae bacterium | reverse complement strand
AGGTAGAATTCATCGACATCGGAGGTCCTTCCATGCTCCGTTCGGCGGCAAAAAACTTTGATTCCGTAACGGTAATTACCGATGTGGAAGATTATGCAGCCGTACAGTCGGAAATGGAACAGAACGGAGATACCTACATCGAAACCCGTAAAAAGCTGGCCGGAAAGGTATTCAACCTTACTTCAGCGTATGATGCGGCGATCTCAAGAATGCTTCTGGATGAAGAATACCCAACCTACCTGAGTGCATCCTACAAAAAGGTTTCTGATTTACGATACGGGGAAAACCCGCACCAGACGGCAGCGTACTACGTTTCTACTTTCGAGAACGGTGCTATGAAGGATTTCGAGCAATTGGGAGGTAAAGAATTGTCTTTTAATAACCTTCGGGATATGGACCTTTGCTGGAAAGTCGTTACGGAATTTAAGGAAGAAATGGCCTGTTGTGCCGTAAAGCATTCCACCCCTTGCGGAGTGGCTATCGGGACTTCAGCCCTGGAAACTTATCAGAAAACTTTTGAATGCGACCCGGTTTCCATCTTTGGCGGAATTGTTGCAATGAACTACAAAATCGATGCGGCAACCGCAGAAGAACTGAACAAAACGTTCCTTGAAATCGTAATGGCTCCTGAGTTTGACGAAGCAGCCTTAGAGGTTTTAAGAAAAAAGAAAAACCTGAGAATTATAAAGATTGTAAACCCGGTTTCCGATAAGCAGACCTGGGTGAAGATCGACGGCGGAATCCTGGTTCAGGACAACGACAGCATTTTCTCAGACGATATTAAGGTAGTTACCGAAACCCAGCCTACCGAAGAGCAGAAGAAAGCCTTATTGTTTTCCCAGAGAGTAGTAAAATATGTGAAATCCAATGCCATCGTGGTTTCCAACGGAATCCAGGCTTTCGGGATCGGCGGCGGACAGGTAAACCGGATCTGGGCCACCGAGCAGGCCATCGAAAGAGCAAAGGAGAAATTCTCCGGAACACTGGTCCTCGCTTCCGATGCGTTTTTCCCTTTCCGTGACGTGGTGGATTTCTGCGCGCAGGAAGGCATCACCGCCATCATCCAGCCGGGCGGAAGCGTAAAAGATCAGGACAGCATCGATGCGGCCAATGAGCACAGCATCCCGATGATGTTCACAGGAGTAAGGCACTTTTTACACTAATTAAAATAGAATTAAAACTCATTTTGGGTGGTATTTATACCATCCAAAATGATATATTTGTAAATTATAGACTAGATAATTAAATACAGTATGAGAATATTAATCATAGGTGAAGGGGGAAGGGAATCTGCTTTGGCAGTAAAGCTTCAGAATGACCCGAGAATTTCAAAAATGTTTTTTGCCAACGGGAATGCGACGACAGATGTTATTGGACAGAATGTAAACATACCGGATATTAAAGATCTCAGGGATTTTGCCATCAAGGAAAAAGTAGACCTTACCATTGTGGGTCCGGAAGCTCCTCTGGTAGCAGGGATCCGTGATGAATTCAAGAAGCACGACCTTAAAGTGTTCGGCCCGAACCAGAAAGTGGCCAGCCTCGAAGGAAGTAAGGCATTTTCCAAGAAATTCATGCAGACCTATGGTATCAAGACCGCAACTGCCAAAGTATTTGATTCATACAATGACGCGATTTCCTACGTTCAGGATCACGAATATCCGTTGGTGGTAAAAGCCAGCGGCCTGGCCGGAGGTAAAGGCGTGGTGATCTGCGATACCCGTGAAGAAGCGGAAGCCACCATCCACGATTTTATGATCAAGAGAATCTTCGGGGATGCCGGAATCAGACTGGTAATCGAGGAATTCCTTGACGGTTTTGAAGCTTCCATCATCGCTTTCTCCAACGGAAACAAACTCTTCCCTTGTATTGCTGCCAAAGATTATAAAAAAGCAGGAAACGGAGACACCGGTCACAATACCGGCGGAATGGGATGCGTGGCGCCAAGCCCTGAATTCACTCCGGAACACTACGCGGATTTCGAGAAAAACATCCTGGAAACGACCGTGAACGGACTGAAGGCGGAAGGATTCAACTTCAGGGGAATCATCTTCTTCGGACTGATGGTGACGAAAAAAGGAACCTATCTTCTGGAATACAACATGAGATTCGGAGATCCTGAAACCCAGGTTCTGATGGCACTTATGGAAAACAACCTTTTGGATGTCATCCAGGATTGTATGGAAGGGAAGGACATCGAGCTGAAATTCAGGGACGAAAAAGCCGTTTGCTTAGTGATGTGCTCAGGAGGTTATCCGAGAAACATCGAGACCGGATTTGAAATCGTAGGCGAAGACCGCCTGAAGTACAGCACGCTTTTATACGCAGGAGCCATCCGCAAGGGAGACAAAGTGGTTTCCAACGGCGGAAGGGTACTCAACATCGTAGCCACCGGAGCTACCTATGAAGATGCCCGCAAGAAAGTATACGAAGACGCAGGTCACGTACATTTCGATTACGGCTTCTACAGAGAAGACATCGGAAAATTTTAAAATAAATGCCCTGATTTTTCGGGGCTTTTTTTTAAGGAGCCGGGAACCTGCTATCCGCTCATACTCCTCGCGCCCCGGCTTTGCCGGCCCGCTGTGGGGTAACCGCTCCTATCAGGGCTGGGGCAGTGGTCTTTTATAGAAAACTATGGTTTTTCTAGAAGATTATCAATAAGATCAGGCTGTAGCCCGGTCAAAACATCAATTATCAATCATCATTCATCAGTTATACAATGAACAACGGTATTATCATATTGGATTTCGGATCCCAGTACAACCAGCTTATCGGACGCAGAATCCGTGAAATGGG
>JAKOOI010000516.1 GCA_022701475.1 Weeksellaceae bacterium | reverse complement strand
GTCTTCCGTAGGTACGAATCCTTTTTTCATGGTGGCACTGGCCCAGTACAGGATACCACCGGTGATGGCAAAAATGAGGAGGGTTACCCATTTGTGTCTCAGTAAGAATATGAATCCTCTTCCGTAGCGGCTGGTCGTCGTCTGGAAAGCAATATTGAACTTATAGAAAAATTTCTGGATGAAATTTAAATTCCTGTATTCTTTATGGTGGGCATCATGAGGCTTCAGGAACAGGGAACACAATACCGGACTCAACGTCAGGGCATTAACTGCTGAAATAAAGATGGCCACAATCAGGGTAACCCCGAACTGCTGGTAAAATACTCCCGTAGGTCCGGTAATGAAAGTCACCGGGATAAACACCGACGCCATCACCAGGGTGATTGAAATAATCGCTCCCGTAATTTCGTCCATTGCTTCAATGGTTGCCTTCTTGGCATCAGAAATTCCGTTTTCCATCTTGGCGTGGACGGCCTCCACCACAACAATGGCATCATCCACCACAATACCGATGGCAAGTACCAATGCAAACAGGGTTAATAAGTTCAGGGAATATCCGAATAAATTCAGGAAGAAAAAGGCACCTACAATTGAAACCGGAACTGCAATAGCCGGAATCAGGGTAGACCTGAAATCCTGAAGGAAGATATACACTACGATAAATACCAGGATGAAAGCTTCGATGAGGGTATGGATCACTTTTTCAATGGAAGCATCCAGGAATTCATTCGTGTCGAAGTTGAAGGTATATTTTACGCCTGCCGGATACGTACTTTCGTTGGCTTTCAGCTGGGCTTTGATATTTTCAATGATCTCCTGTGCATTGGAGCCTGGCGTCTGGAAAATCCCCATACTGATGGAAGGACTGTCGCCGTTTTCCCCGACTCCGGTATAAGAAAGCCCTCCCAGTTCTACTTTGGCCACATCTTTCAGCATCAGGTTCTGCCCGTCCGGCAATGCCTTGATGATGATATTGTCATACTGTTCCTTTTCATTGAACTTTCCTACATATTTGATGATGTACTCAAAAGAACTGCCGCTGTTCTGGCCCAGTGAACCGGCTGCTGCTTCCCGGCTCTGCTCATTAATGGCTGTGGTGACATCGGAAGGTGTGATTCCGTAAGCAGCAAGTTTGGCGGGATCCAGCCATACCCTCATGGAATAGTTTTTTCCGCCGAAAACGTTGGCTTCCCCCACACCGTTGATCCGCTGCAGGTTCGGGATGACGTTAATATTCAGGAAATTCTGAAGATAAACGTCATCAATATTTTTATTTTCCGAGTAGAAGGAAAGGTACATTAAGGCACTGGTCTGCTGTTTCTGCGTTACCACCCCGGAGCGCGTTACTTCGCTCGGCAGTAAAGGAGTAGCTCTTGAAACCCTGTTCTGAACGTTTACTGCAGCAATATCAGGATCAATGCCCTGCTTGAAAAAGACCTGGATCTGTGCGGAACCGTCGTTTCCTGCAGTAGAGGTAATATAATCCATTCCCTCTACCCCGTTGATCTGTTCCTCCAGCGGTACTACCACACTCTTCATTACCGTTTCGGCATTGGCCCCTGTATACGTTGCCCTCACACTCACCGTTGGCGGTGCAATGTCCGGATATTGGGTTACCGGCAGCGAAATCAGACCCAATACTCCCAGGATTACAATCAGGATGGAGATGACGGTGGATAAAACCGGCCGGTTGATAAAATTTTTAATCATTTTAGAATTTCGGTTTTATAGATTGTACAAGACTGTCCATTTTCACTGGTTTCGGTTTGATAGCAGTTCCCGGCTTTATTCCCCCGGTACCGGCTGCCACTACCTTCTCTCCTTTATTGATCCCGGATTTGATTAACGCCAGGTTGTCAATACGGTCGATGACGTTCACCACCACATTTCTTGCCGTATCCCCTTTGTCCATTTTGTATACGTAGACGATACCCTGCTGTTCATAGGTAGCACTTTCCGGCACAACCAGGACATTGTCATAAGGGTGCGGGAACCTGATGGTTCCGCTGTTTCCGTTGCTGAGCAGTTTCTGCGGATTGGAGAAGGCCACCCGGAACTGTATGGTTCCCGTCGTGGCATCGATCTGTCCTGTAATGGCTTCGATTCTTCCTTTTTCAGGATAGATGCTTCCATTGGCCAGCTGCAGTTCCACCATCGGAAGGTTTTTTATCTTCTGCGGCATTGAGGAACCCGGAGATTTTTCAAGGAAATCAAAGTATTCCTTCTCATTCATTGAAAAGTAAGCATAGATCTGTGAAGTATCCGAAATGGTGGTTAAAGGCATCTGATCGGACGGTCCTACGAGGCTTCCCACTTTCAGCGGAAGTTTCCCGATTACCCCTGAAATCGGGGCACGGATAATGGAATACTCGATGTTTGCTTCCACTCCTTTATAGTTGGCAACCGCCTGGCTTTTGGCGGCTCTTGCCTGCTGGAGCTGGGCCTGCGCCTGGGCCAGATTGGCCTGGGCCGTCTGCAGCTGAACATTGCTGATGATGTTTTTCTGCACCAGCGGCTTCAGTTTATTCACTTCTACATTGGCCGCATTTACGGCAGCCTGAGCAGCGGCAATATTGGATTCCGCTGCGCCAATCCCGGCTTTGGAAGCCGCTGCATTCTGGCTGAGGATGTTGGTTTCCAGACGGAACAGCGGCTGGCCTTTGGTCACATACTGCCCTTCATCTACTAAAAGCTGGGTAATATAGCCCTGGATTTTTGCCCGCACGTCATTATTCACCCGTCCCTCGATGGTTGCAGGAAAAGTCTGGTACCCTATCAGATTCCTTTCCTCCACCTGGACTACCGGAAACGGTTTCGGGCCGTCTTCTTTCGGGGCTTCTTTTTTGCAGGACACCAGAGACAGCGCTGCTACAGAAAGTATAACTAGCTTATGATTCATCTTATTATAGTTTATTTAGAGATTCCTGAATATTTTTTATATTTTTATGAAGG
>JAKOOI010000487.1 GCA_022701475.1 Weeksellaceae bacterium | reverse complement strand
CTTATACAGGGCAAGGATGAATTTCCTGGTTTCCGTTTTGGGAAGGTTGAGGTCATGATATTCCGAAATGGTTACGGCCCCGATCTGGTTGGCCGGGAATATATTGATGATGCCGCTGTCGTCGGTTGCTTTCCAGTCTTTGGGATAGGCAATGGAATAGTTCGGGCTTTCATATTGGGTTACCGGCACTGATTGGGCAGTGACTGATAATGCTGTTATTAAAAACAGGAGGAACAGTACTTTTTTCATGGTTTCAGAGTTGGTGCTTGTATTCCTGCAGGATGATCTTGAACCATTCGGTAAAATCTTCAGGGTTTTCAGTCATTTCCCGGTCAAGATCCCCGGGGGAGATGTAGCGTACTTCTTCCACCTCGTCCTTATTCAGGTGGAATTCCGATTCGAAGATCCCTGTGAAGACATGGTCGAGCTCATGTTCCCAGAGCCCGTTTCCGACATCGGCTTTGTAGATAAAATGGAATTTTTCGGAAAGTTCCGCTTCAATGCCGAGCTCTTCCTTCAGCCTCCTTTGGGCACCTTCCAGATAAGTTTCCCCGTTTCTCGGATGTGAGCAGACCGCATTGGTCCATTTCTGCGGCGAATGGTATTTTCCGGAAGCTCTTTTCTGCAGCAGCATTTCCCCTTTGCTATTGAAGAGGAATACGGAGAAAGCGCGGTGCAGCAAGCCGTTGACATGGGCCTGCTGCTTTTCCATAAGGCCGGTCACCCGGTCGTCCGGACTGACTAAAATTACAAATTCTTCCATTTCTACAAATGTAAGTGTAATAAATGTATTTCGGAAATTTTTGGTAAAACATCATGGTTTTTACGGAAAGAGAAGTGCTGATTTCAATGCAGGGAGAGCACTGCTTAAACCTATGAGCCAGATTGGATTTCAGGTGCCCTGCTTTATTCCGGTAACGGAGGATGGACGAAGTCCGCCTGTTTCAGAACACAAAAAAGAAAAAATCCTTGATTTTCATAGGCATCACCTCTCGCTGGCGTCACCGGCTTTAGATAACAGCTGACATACCCGGAGCCCGGCGGCTGAGATCGCAAAGCCCGGTATCCTTCTTACGGTGCCTGTTTGCATTTTTTCCAGTAAAATTAAATTTTTGTATCGATATCTGTTAAGTTTAGGGCTGCTTTTTGCAGCAAAAGCCGTAACTTCGTCACTCAAATTTTTTAACGATGGAATTAGAGTACATAGATCATATCAGCCCGATCCTGAAGGACGGCGTAAAAAATTACCTGATCGATATCGACGGAACCATTACCGAAGACGTTCCGAACGAAGAACCTGAAAGAATGGTCACCTGCGAGCCTTTTCCGGATGCCCTGGAAACGATCAACAAATGGTATGACGAAGGCCACCAGATCTGCTTTTTCACTTCAAGAACGGAAAACCTGAAACAGGTAACCATAGACTGGCTGGATAAGCACGGCTTCAAATACCACAGCGTATTGTGCGGAAAACCGAGAGGCGGGAACTATCACTGGATCGACAACCACCTGGTAAGAGCCACAAGGTATAAGGGGAAATTCACCGATCTTATCGAAAAGCAGGTAACGATTGAAGTATTTAAAGAAGAAGGGGAATAAAAAATCAGATATCAAGATTAAACGATTAATGTATCTCAGGTACAGCGGCCGTTTAATCTTTTTCATTTTAAATCAATAAAAAGTTTATGAAAGTTTTAGCAAATGACGGCCTTGACCCATCCGGAATCGGTGCACTGACGGAAAAAGGTTTTGAAGTGATTACCGCAAAAGTTGCGCAGGAACAGCTGGCAGACTACATTAATGAACACAAAATCCGCACCCTGCTGGTAAGAAGTGCCACACAGGTACGGAAAGACCTTATCGACCGCTGCCCGTCGCTGGAAATCATCGGCCGCGGCGGAGTGGGAATGGACAATATCGATGTGGACTATGCCCGCGAAAAAGGTATCCATGTCATCAATACCCCTTCCGCCTCTTCAGAATCGGTTGCCGAACTGGTTTTTGCCCATCTGTTTTCAGGAGCAAGGTTCCTGCAGGATTCCAACAGGAAAATGCCGGTTTCCGGAGCGACTGAGTTTGCGGCCCTGAAAAAATCATATGCGGCAGGAATCGAGCTGAAAGGAAAAACGATAGGCATTGTAGGCATGGGAAGAATCGGTCAGGAAGTGGCTAAGATCGCCCTGGGACTGGGCATGAGAGTGATTGCCGCCGACAGCAATGTAGGTAAGGCCAGCATAAAAGTAACGTTCTACAACAAGCAGTTCATCAATGTGGATATTGAAACCGAACCGCTTCAGGAGGTCCTGCGGCATTCGGATTTCATTACGCTCCATGTTCCGGCCCAGAAAAACGGCTACATGATCGGAGCAGCTGAATTTGAAATGATGAAAGACGGTGTAGCCATTGTCAACTGTTCGAGAGGCGGAGTGATCGATGAGGCGGCCCTGATCGCGGCCCTGGATTCAGGAAAAGTAAAATTTGCAGGACTTGACGTTTTCATCAATGAGCCGACCCCGGCAGAAGAAATCCTGAGCCACCCTAAAATTTCGATGACGCCGCATACCGGAGCGTCAACACTGGAAGCACAGGACAGAATCGGGCTTTCCCTGGCAGAACAGATTTCAAGTATTTTACAGATTCAGTAAAAATAGAATATAAAGAAAGCACTTCGGAATGAAGTGCTTTTTCTTTTATAGTGTATTCTTGCTTTTCAGAAGATCCCTGATCTCGGCCAGCAGTTTCTGGTCTTCCGTAGGACCTGCAGGGACTACCGGTACCGGTTCCGGCTTCCGGTTCAGCTTGTTCACCATGGTGATCAGAAGGAAGAGTACCATGGCAACAATAAAGAAGCTGATGACAGACGACAGGAAGCTACCGTATTTCACGCCGTTCCAGGACAGTTCGGCAATGTTTTTCACATGCGCCCTTTCCAGGGCAGGATTCAGCAGCAGCGGAG
>JAKOOI010000465.1 GCA_022701475.1 Weeksellaceae bacterium | reverse complement strand
CAGTTGCCGGATGCCCGCTTTTCCGTACGGTTGTATTTTTCGAGCTTCCGCAGGACAACAGAAAAGCGGATGCTATAAACAAGCCACAAAGGTTTTTCAGTTTCAGTTCTGCATAGTTAAGGCTGATCTTCATATTCTTTTGATTTACTGACGATGGTTTACAAATATAAATAAATTATTCTTTCAAAACACCGGTTTTATGGTACAGCCGGCTCAACAACATGAAGAGCTGCAAGTGTAACCCAAAAAGTCGAATTACAAAAGAAAAGGTTACCAAATAACAGGAAGGAGAACTGGAAACCCTGTGATTCTCCTCGGGCAATCAAAAAAAGCTATCGTGAGATAGCTTTGGGATATTTGGATCTTATTTTGAATTTTTCTGGCCATTCCAGGTCCCTGTCCTCGTGGGTGTAGGAACGGCGTTGGTCCAGGTGCCGTTTGCTTTTTTATCCTCCCTGTTGAGGGTACCTTTAAATTCACCGTCTTCCGGCAACCCTACCGTTGCACTAAGCTCTCCCGAATCGCTGAGCTGTCCGGAAATATGGTAATTCTGGGTGGTCTGGTCTGAATGCATGGTTCCGGTCACTTTCCCGTCGCTGGCCACAACGATATTCCAGTCTCCTTTTTCCGTTCCTTCATAGGTTCCGGACCAGTTTCCGATGAAATCGTAGATGGTTTCTTCATCTTTGCCGCAACCGATGCATAAAAAAGCCGTCAATACAAGTAAAAATAGTTTCTTCATAAATTTATAGGTAGATTATCTCTTCAACAATCTGCAGGATGATTATGATCCGTATCCGGAAGTCTGAAATCACACTCAGAATGGTGACAAATATAGAATTTATATTTGATTTATTTACTGTTTTATCAGGTAAATATTCATTTTTATAAACAATAGATAATGATCAGTATAATGTAAATAGTTTTCTGTTAATTGCAGTCACTTCACAGATTTCCCCGACAGAAAAATAACGACAGGAGATCGCGGAAAACAGGCTGGCCAGGACAGTAGCTTTATGATAAATACCAGCTTCCTCTACAAGACAGTCTTGGCGGGAGACAAAAAAAGCATTTCCGGACCGGAGGAAGAAGAATTGATTTTGAATGTCAGACAGCATACTATAAATACTTAAAAAAATATTCCCGGCGGTCAGCCGGGAATATTTAAAGTTCCTTATCGTTTATATTTTAATAGTTGCTAAATCTTTTTCAATTAGTGTGCCAGAATATTTGATGAAGACAGAATTTATTTACTTTAATATGAATCTGGCAGGAACGATATATTTTCTGAAAAATGCAGTTATATAAAACCTTTCCTGTATTTACAAATTACCATAACGAAGTTGCGTCAATATGCTGAAATAGAATAAAAAACACTGATCTACCGGGTCAGAAATTCAAATTTATTAATTTATATAAAATGGTATTCAGTTATTTTGGAGATACTATAAGTTATAATACCGTGATGATCAGATTATATTTATTTACAAAATACTAAGATATTATTGATAAGATCAAGGCTGATATGGTCTTAATACTTATTTTTGCTCTACTTTGATACAGGATCAGAATGGGGAATCGGCGCAGTTGGCCAGCGCGTTTGACTGGCAGCCAAAAGGTCATGGGTTCGAATCCCGTATCCTCCACCAAAAGCAACAGCTCTTCGATCGGAGAACTTTTGTCATTTTAAAAATATGAAAGATTATAATAATTTGATTTCCAGAATGTATTTACTTTTATCTAAAAATATTTGAAATATTATCGGTAAAAAGTTGCCTGGTATACTTTAAATACATACTTTTGTACCACTTTAAAACAAGATCACAATGGGGGATTGGCGCAGTTGGCTAGCGCGTTTGACTGGCAGTCAAAAGGTCACGGGTTCGAATCCCGTATTCTCCACCAAAAGTAAAAGCTCTTCGACCGAAGAGCTTTTTACATTTAATTAAATCTCTATTTTTTAAACATAAAAAGGGAGGGTCATGCGCAAAAGTTAGGGATCAAATCATTACTTAAAGCAAACGCCAGAATAAAACCGCCTGATCTTATTAATGGATTAGCAGACGGTACAGTATAATAATGACTTACCCTCAAACAACTCCCGTGCGGATTATCTTATCTTTTCATCTGCTCCGGAGGAGCAGCATCTGTGTAGTCTGAATATAAAATGAAATCCCGACTCTGGAGATTCTGTGTTAATATCCAAGTAAAAAATCTTAATTTTTTTCTATATTTGTCATTCAAAACAGCTTTATGCTAGTTTCCGGGAGAGCTCGTTATTATTGCGGCTCTCTCTTCTTTTTCATAATCAGCTCTATATTCTTCTTTATTTTTCCAAAGGATATAAGAAAGTTCCAGCATTTTTCTCTGAACTGCTACCAATGCCTTCATCTTGATGCCGTGTCTTCCCACTAATCTTGCGTAGAGTTCTTTATGCATGGGATTATATTTTACAGAGGATAACGATGGTAAATGCAGGGCTTTTCTGAGGTGACGGTTTCCTTTTTTGGAAAGCTTCGGTTTTGCTTTTACCGATGTTCCCGATTGCTTTTCTTTAATGTCCATTCCTGCATAGCTTGTCAGTTGTTTTTTACTTCTTATCAACTCAAAGCCATTGGTTTCAGCTAAAATAACCACTGCAGTCAATTCGCCCATCCCGGGAATAGTGCAGATCCTGTTTACTTCTTCTTTTACCGTTGGGTTGTTGCTTAAAATCACTTTAATTTCTTTCTTTATCTCTTTCTCCTGTCTGTTGAAAAATGCAATCAGTTCACTGATTCTTTGAATGCTTCCGGGATTAGGGAAAGCCTCGCTTCCTTCTGCATGCAGGCGATTTTTGGCAACTGTTCTTTCTTCTACGATCTGATCTCTTTCACGGGTTAACTGTTGGAGCTGCTGATAGGTTTGATCAGGTTTTTTCCAGTTTTCCAGTTTCCTTTCCAAACCAAATTTTGCAATCGCTTCGCTACAGGTTTTATCAGTAACGGTTTTGATGTCCAGAGTCCGCATATAATTACTGATTTTGTTGGGAAGGACAATGCTGGTATCAAATCCGTTTTCCACCATGAAATGAGCAAATTTCTGATGGTAAACGCCCGTTGCTTCCATCACGATACGAACAGAAATGTCTGTATCGGTATTCTTCAAGAGCCATTTATTGAGTGCTTTAAAACCGGTTTCCTTATTGCTGAAAACCCGGTGTGAATAAATCTCAATGCTCAAATCTTCGTTTAGTTTTCCTAAGCTTACTTCTAATTCTTTCTGAGAAACATCAACTCCCAATACTTGTTTTAAAATCTTCATTTCAATTATTTTTTAAGTCAGTAGATCTGAAATCATAAGATGAAAATCTCCCTTCGTCTTTTCTCCTGGCTGGATATTCTGGATATGATCTCTGATTTTGACCATTCCTTACATTCTGTTCAGACTCCAAAAAATAAAAAAAGAATGAGGCTAAATCTCCGGAAGAATATACTTTAAAGTTATTAAGGAGTAGTTCTGCTCTCATTCCTCTTCATCTTATTATTATTCAAATTTATGACTTTGCAAACATAGGAGGAGTCCTATTTTTTTTGCAGCCCGTATGAAGATAGCATACCTACGGCATGCTGATGATGCTTTGTCCGCCTGCTACACAGATGATATTCCTACGGAATATTTCACGGCCAGCATTAAAAATAAATTTCCATCAGGTTATAGGTAATAGGTATATACAATCTTATTCTTTTCCTAGTATAAG
>JAKOOI010000459.1 GCA_022701475.1 Weeksellaceae bacterium | reverse complement strand
TGCGCGATTGGAAGACCATTGCTCCGGAAGACTGCGACGCCTGCGGATGTGCGGCCGGAAACGGTTCTTCCGGATTTGAATCCCTGCTGAATCCCCGGTTTATCGGGATTAAATATTTTGCCCAGCATTACAGGGCGAAAGAAAATTTATTTGTTAACGATGTAACGCAGGACCAGTATTTCAATACCCTGCAGCTGTGGGCAAAGGTTCTGGTTACTGAAAAGCTGAGCATCTATGCAAGCCTGCCGTTTCATTTCCATGACAAGCAGACATTGCAGGGCACCATCCGAATCAGCGGTATCGGCGATGCAAGCCTGATGGGAATTTACCGGCTGCTGACTTCAGAAAACAGGATCCATCAGCTTAACGGTGGTGTCGGACTAAAAATCCCATTAGGTAAATTTGATGAAAAAGGCCTGTCGGGAGTCAATCCGAGCTTTCAGCTGGGCACCGGAAGCTGGGATTATCAGCTGGCCCTGAATTATCAGTTCCGGAAAAACAGGACCGCATTTCTCCTGAATACGGATTACACGGTAAAAACAAAGAACAGGAAATACTACCGTTTCGGAAACCAATGGAATTACGCAGCCACAGGATTCTATCAGATTTCCGGTGCGGGAAACATCATCTTTTCCACCAAGGCAGGGCTGCAGGGAGAAGCATATGGCCGGAACCGACAGTTTGACGAAGCTTTGCCGGATACAGCCGGTAATGCCCTGTACGGAAAAATAGGATTCGAGACTGCTTACAAAAGATTCAGCCTGGGAAGCGAAGTGATGCTTCCGGTATATTCTCACCTGGCCGGAGGGGATATTGAGGCGAGGTCCCGCTTCAGCATTTTTCTGAATATCGGGATTGGCAAGTAACATGACAGATTTTCTATTCTGTAATCATCCGGAAGATAAGCAAGCACTGAGCGGGCAACAGGTGGATGGACTTAAGCAGTCATACAAAAGGAATTTCCTTGTTACAGACAAAGCCGTTTATCATCAAAAACTGAGGTAAATTCATTTTTTATAAGCCTGTTCAGATTTATTTTAAGCCTCCGCCTTTACTTATGGCGGAGGCTTTTTTTTGTTCCTTTTATATTCGGTAGGAAAGCGGTAATGATCCCCATTAACGGCAGGTAAGCACAGATTTTAAAAACATATTCTATGCTGGTGTCATCAGCGACAGCGCCCAGGACCGCAGACCCGATTCCTCCCATTCCAAACATAAATCCGAAAAACAATCCGGCAACCAATCCTATTTTATTAGGCATCAGATCGGTAGCATACACCAGGATGGCAGAAAATGCCGAAGCGATGATGAGTCCGATGAAGACAGCAAAAACAATGGTCCAGAAGAGCGGAAGGTAAGGCAGGCACAGGGTAAACGGCGCTGCTCCCAGAATAGAGACCCAGATAATTTTTTTCCTTCCGTACAGATCGCCCAGTTTTCCTCCCAGAAGAGTTCCGATGGCAACGGCAGCTAAAAACATAAAGAGGTACAGCTGCGAATCTTTTACCGGGACATGGAATTTGTCAATCAGGAAAAAGGTAAAATAATTCGTCATGGAAGCGAGGTAGATATACTTTGAGAATACCAGTGCCAGTAAAACAGTGACCGAAAAAAGAACTTTTTTCCGTGATAACTGTATTTCGATAAGATCACCGGGATGCTTTGCCGGTCTTTTTAATGATAACCTTTCGGCATACCAGTTTCCGATTCTCCACAGCACAATGATTCCTATAAACGCCGCAATGGCAAAGAGCCCGACATATCCCTGGCCCAATGGTAAAACTATGAGAGCAACCAACAGTGGTCCGATGGCACTCCCGGAGTTTCCGCCTACCTGAAAGATAGACTGCGCAAGACCTTTCTGTCCACCCGACGCGAGTTGTGCTACTCTGGAAGCTTCCGGATGAAAAACCGAAGAGCCCATTCCGATCAGCGCGACTGAAATTAAAATTACATAATACTGATGGGCCGCCGCCAGTAGCAGCAATCCTGCCATAGACAGGCCCATGCCGATTGCCAGTGACCGGGGAGTAGGCTTTTTATCCGTATAAATCCCGACAAACGGCTGCAAAATGGATGCCGTCAGCTGAAATACCAGAGTAATGATTCCTATCTGGGCAAATGATAAATGGAATTCACCTTTCAGGATAGGATAAAGCGACGGGATGGTAGATTGTATCAGATCATTTAAAAAATGAGAAAAGCTGATCATAAATAAAATAGGATAGACAATTTTTGCCGTATCAACGGCAGGTACCTTTACATTTTCCATATGATTCATATTTTTAATTCATCATATCATCTGATGAATTTGATTTATTTTTTTTAGTACATCCTGTCAACAATTTGTTGGGCGATGTATTCTGCTTTTTCAGCATCCTGATGTTGTATAGCTGAATAGAGATCGGTATGGATCTTCTGTGAAATCTTGAAAGATTCCGTTTCACTGTTATGGCGGTCTTTAAAAGAAGCAAGAATGGATCTGCTCGCAACAATGAAAATTTCCTTTAATAAATTGTTTCCGCATGCCCTTGCAATCGAGACATGGAAATTGACATCCGCTTCGTAGCATTCCAATGCTTTTTTCTCCTCAGCTAACATATTTCTGAGATCGAGATACATTTTCATCACTTGTAAATCTTCTGCAGTACGGTGAATCGCTGCTTTTCCTGCGATTTTCGCGTCCAGAATGGATCTCACTTCAAGCACTTCTGCAAATTGTGCCTTATCCATATGTCTTTCCAGCGATTCCTGTGCGCTTGCAGACACCACAAAGGTCCCAACGCCCTGTTGCACGCTCAGTATTCCTTTGATCAATAAGATTTTTATTGCCTCCCGGATGCTTGACCTTCCCACTCCGTAGATCTTCATCAGTTCAGGCTCAATAGGCAGCTTTTCTCCAATGGCGTATTCTCCATTGACGATTCCTTCCATCAGTCTTTCGGCTACTTCTTCGGCTAAGGTTTTTCTCTGGATCTGCATTCTTTTAAAAACATCATATCATCTGATGAATTGCAAAGGTAAGGCATTTTAGTTTGAACATTTCACTTTTGAAAAGAAAATTTTTGATTGCAATGTATAAAAATGTTCCGGGATCAGTAATTTTCCTGTTGAGTAAAGAAAACAGCATTTCTATTTCCTTTAGATACAGCTGAGCAAAATGCAATATCAGATATCTATAAAGTAATAACTTCAGGAGTGCATATGCCGAGATTTATAAAAAGGATCAGTATCAAATGTTGGGGAGAAACGGATCAATCAATTTTTTCAGCAGATCTTTGCAGGTGAATTTCTGAAGTTATGATGTTCTTTATACGGTCTTACACCTTGCTCTCATCTGCACTGAAGAGAAATAAAAACCTCTACATCTTTACCAGCAAAAAAATCTCTGATAACGAATGTATTTCTTCTTGGATTTTCAGCAGACAGAAATTGGGGAATCAGGTCTGCTTTCTGTCATGTATCATAAGACATGAGATTTGATGATGAAGTAAAGCAGTATTCCGGAGGAATACCATCTGTGTAGCAAACGGACACAGGGTTACCGGCATGCCATAGGTATGCTATCCCGATACCGCCTGCAGAAGATAGGACTCCTCCGGAGTCCGGATTTCGTTCTGTATTCAGACTACACAGATACTGCTTCTTTGGAGCAGATCAGGGTATCAGCAAGAGGATTTCTATGAGTAAGAAATCCTGGTTATATAGCAATCATTATTACATATTGCCGTCCGGTATTTAATACATAAGATCAGACGGTTTTATTCAGGCCTTTGCTTTAAGTAATGATCTGCTTTTTGAAAGGTCCCCAACCTTTGCGCGTGATCCAGATTTTTCAGGAATTACACTCCCTTCAAGACTTGTTATGTTAGCGCAAAATTTGATTGGTTTTACTGATGTGAAAGACGAAACTAGTTTATAT
>JAKOOI010000552.1 GCA_022701475.1 Weeksellaceae bacterium | reverse complement strand
TCAAACTGGTTCGGTGCCACTTCGTTGTGTCTTGTTGTTACGGGGATTCCCAGCTTCATGCATTCCACTTCCAGTTCTTTCATGAAATTCATGACCCTGGTAGGAATGGAACCGAAATAATGGTCGTCCAGCTGCTGGCCTTTGGCAGGAGAATGTCCTAATAATGTCTTACCTGTCAGTACAAGATCCGGGCGCGACTGGTACAGGGCGGAATCTACCAGGAAATATTCCTGTTCCCATCCTAAGGTAGGCGTCACCTTGGTTACGTTTTTGTCAAAATACTGCATCACATTGGTCGCCGCTTCATCTACTGCATTCAGTGCTCTCAGAAGAGGTGCTTTGTAATCCAGCGTTTCTCCGGTATAGGAGATAAAGATGGAAGGGATGCATAATGTGGTCCCCATGATGAATGCCGGGGAAGTGGGGTCCCATGCCGTATATCCTCTTGCTTCAAAAGTGTTTCTGATACCACCGTTAGGGAAAGAAGATGCATCCGGCTCCTGCTGGATCAGCAGGTTTCCGCTGAACCTTTCGATGGCCCTGCCGCCTTCGATCGGAGTAAAGAAAGAATCATGCTTTTCTGCAGTACTTCCTGTAAGCGGCTGAAACCAGTGCGTATAGTGGGTTACCCCTTTGCTCATGGCCCAGTCTTTCATGGCTACTGCCACCTGGTCTGCAATGTGACGCTGGATCTTGGTCCCTTTTTTCACGGCATCCATAATGGAAGTGAATGCTTCTTTCGTCAGGTATTCCCTCATGGTTTCCTCAGAGAAAACATTCTGGCAGAACAGTTCTGAAAGTTTTACAGGAACCTCAACAGAGTGGTCTCTCCTGAAATCCTTAAATGGTAAAGTTTCTAACGCTTTGAATCTTAAAGTTGACATATTAGGTTTGATTTTACGGGGCAAATTTACAAAAAAAATGAAGCAAAAATAGTTTTACCCTGAAAATTTAAGGGGTTAACGGAAATTTAACAAAAATTTAAACAGTGGCTTGGGCTGCGGGGAGGGGTGCCGGAACTTTAAAATTCAAAATTCATGATTCAGGATTTAATGATGTTTGAAGTGATCAACGTTTGGTATCGTTTATTTTTAGTCCGGCGGTTCCGGAAATGCAGTATGGAGCGGGGAAGACTGCTGTCTAGCCCTGATTGCAGCGGCTACCCCACAGCGGGATTGGGAAGTGGGCGTGCAAGGCTGCAGCGTTGGCCTGCACCGGAGAGCCTCGGTGCGAGGAGTAATAGCGGAAAGCAGGAAAAAGCTCCTGACATAAAAGCGAAAAACGGAAAGACGTAAAACAGATCCGGGATAGAAGGTAATAGACAGGATAAGCTATCAGAAAGAAAATTGGTGAAGGTGATGTTTATGAATACAATCCGGGCATAATCCGGGCCTTTTTGTCATGCGAAAGACAAGCGATGCATACCATACCTTATCTTTTACAGGGAGCGATTTATTAAAAGTTGCTTAAAACAGATTGGACGGAGATTTTGTATATTTGTGTGAAATTTATTGTATGACGAATTCTAGAGCAAGAGAAACGACGGAAGCCATCGAAAGACTGTATATTTCCATGAGACACCTCTTTTACAGAGGTTTTTTTAAACCTGCCGGAGTTTCGGGGGAGACGATCAGAAGCCTGCTGAAGATCATCAATCCGGAGATCTACGGAAGCATGAACGTACCGGGAAAGCTGGAGCTGAACGGGCTGATGTATGTGCTGGACCGGCTTCCCGAAGGAATCGAAGAATGTGCCTTTATCCATCTTACTTCGGATGAAGGGTTTGACAAAGGAAGCTTCGAGCCCATCGTTCCCAAAAAGAGAAGAAGAAACTGCTACCGCATCGATGAACACCAGATGAACATCGAGGTGCTGCTCGGCCGTTCCGAAATCTATGATATCCTTACCCACCTTACTTTCCTGTTCATCGAGGCCGATAAGATCCGCAACCTGGCTTTTGCACAGGACGAGAACTGGAAGCCCACCCGTGCTTTCAAGATCATCGAAGAAGTGGTGAAAGGGGAAAAAAAATTCAGCAGAAAAGAAAAGGAAGTCGCCCTGATCCACCTGTCTTCTTTAATAGGAAGGACATTTGACGAGACACTGCGCGCTTATAATACGTTCGGGGAAGATGAGAACCCGGACCGCCTGTTCAAAATCATTTACCATCTGGCCAAAGTGAGCCTGGAAGATGCCAAGCAGACCCGCGAAAGGGAGATCCATTTCAGCGCTATCCTGAAAGAAAGGGTAGGGCATCACTATTTCGGGGAAAAATGGGCCCACAAAGTGAAAGAAGTGCTGTATGAAAATGACCTTCATATGCGTCCGCTGCACATCATTTCGGCCAATATGCATTCGGTGAAGAATATGCTGTACGGAAACGATGCGCTGAAGAGAAAAGACCACAAAGAGGCAGACTACAAGCTGTACGGCGATATTTCCGATAAGAAGGAACTCCGCGACAAGGTTTCCAAGTATGCCCTGGACGAAGGAATGATCCATATCAATGACAAAAGCGGAAGCAACATCGACGTCCAGATTTTCGATTTGAGCAAAACCAACCTGAAGAATACGCCGTTCAATGATATCAAGTACAACGGAGACGATGTAGTGATGGTATTTGATTATGCTTTCGGGGAACAGGCTTTTGAGGTAATGGACGAACTGCTGAGGCCTTTTGAACACAAAGGCGAAGTCTATATGATGAAGGTAAAATCCGTATCCATCATGGGGAAAGCAGGAATCCTGGCCGGCGGGAAAGGCGACATCATGATCCCGACCTCCCATATCTTCGAAGGAACGGCAGACAACTATCCTTTTGAAAATGCCCTGAAGCTGGATGATTTCAAGGATGATGAACTGCAGGCTTTTGAAGGGCCGATGATTACCGTACTGGGAACCTCATTGCAGAACAGGGACATCCTTTCTTATTTCATGAATACTTCCTGGAAAGCCATCGGGCTGGAAATGGAAGGCGCCCATTACCAGAAAGCCATACAGGTAGCCTCCAAGATCAGGCACCACATCACGCCGGACCTTTTTGTGATGTACGCGTATTATGCATCCGATAACCCGCTGGAAACAGGAAGCACACTTTCTTCCGGAGGGCTGGGACTGACAGGAGTAAAACCGACTTACCTGATTACCTTGAGAATCCTCGAAAAGATTTTACGCAGCGGAAAGAAAGAGCTTTTTGCTTAATTTTGACGTCTTAGATATTATCATCCTTCAAGGTTTT
>JAKOOI010000442.1 GCA_022701475.1 Weeksellaceae bacterium | reverse complement strand
ACCAGCAGCATAAAGACAATCCGTTTCATATCTGTACCTGATGGTCTTTCAGGTATTTCTGAAAGATCTGTTCGCCGCTTCTGATGGAATTTACGGCCCAGCGAATTTTCATCTTCAGAAGTTTCTCTTCATCCAGTTTATAATCAATGCCTGATTTTATAAGTTTCTGCTTTAATTCATACAGGCAGATGGAAGCGGCTACGGATACATTGAAGCTCCGGGTAAACCCATACATCGGAATGGCCAGGGTTTCATCGGCAAAATCCAGGATTTCCTGGGAAACGCCTTCCATTTCAGTCCCGAATACCAGCGCTATAGGTTCCGTAATTTCATAATCAGGCAACATTTTCGCATTGTTTTCAAGGGAAACGGCCACCATTTTATAGCCCCTGTCTTTAATCTGCTGAAAGGAATCCATATTCCGCGGCAGTTTCTCTACTTCCACCCAGGTATCAGCCCCTTTGGTGACCCGAAGATTAGGCTCAAAGCTGTACTCTTCCTGCAGGGCGACTACTTTATGGAACCCGCAGGCCTCAACGGAACGTACGATGGCGGCAGCATTCCTGAACTGGTAAATATCCTCGATCACCGGAAGGATAAAATCTGAGCTTTCCGGTGCGAAATGCTCAATTTTCCTCAATCTTTCCTCCGTTAAAAACTGCTGTAAATACTGATAGGTGTTTTCTAAATCTTCCATCTGCCCTGTCTTTCTTTTTTTGTATGAATGAAATGCATAGGATAAAAGGCTCAATTCCGGAAAATCGGTTTTAAACCTCTCATCTGTTTTCAAATTTTTGCAAATTAACGTAATTTTGGGGAATGATCCTGAACGGGGAATAAAAATCTAAAAAGTCTTATGAAACGAAAAGTCCTGTTGATCTATACCGGAGGTACCATCGGTATGGAAAAAGATTACGAGACCGGAAGCCTCCGCGCCTTTGATTTCGGAAATATTTTTGAAAAAATGCCTGAAATGAAGCTGATGGAATGTGAAGTCTTCGTACATCCCTTTTCAAAACCGCTCGATTCTTCGGACATGGGACCGGAAGAATGGAAAATCATTGCCCATTACATCCGTAAAAATTATGACCGGTACGACGGCTTCCTGATTCTCCACGGAACCGATACGATGTCTTACACTGCCTCAGCCCTGAGCTTTATGCTGAAAGGGCTGAAAAAACCGGTCATTCTCACAGGTTCCCAATTACCGATCGGCGATCTGCGGACGGATGCCAAGGAAAACCTTCTTACCAGCCTGTATTATGCAAGCCTGTATGAAGGAGAGGAAGCCGTAATACAGGAAGTGGCCATCTACTTTGAGTATAAACTGCTGCGGGGCAACCGCACCCTGAAATATTCTGCCGAATATTTTGATGCCTATGCAAGCCCCAACTATCCTATTCTCGGGCAATCGGGGGTCCACCTCAATATCATCAGGGAAAACCTGTACCGGTGCGACCCGGGAGCTGAGTTCCATGTAGACGACCATATTTCGGAAGATGTTATCTTCTGGCGGATTTTTCCGGGGATGAACCTGAACCATTTCCGGGAAATCCCGCAGATGAAAGTGCTGATCCTTCAGGTCTTCGGATCCGGAACGATTTTCAGCAGTGAGAAAACCGTGGAAACCCTTCAGCAGATCAGGAGCAGCGGAACCGAGATTGTGGTGGTCAGCCAATGTATTTCGGGAGGGATTTCATTCGGCAAATATGAGAACAGCAATATCTTCTCAAGGATCGGTGCCATCAGCGGAAAGGATACCACTGCAGAAAGCGCGATTACCAAAGCCATGCATTTACATGGCAACCCGAATTACCCGGGAAGCTTTGCCGAGAACTTCTCAAAGAGCCTTTGCGGAGAAATTTCAAATTAAATGGCGTAAAAATTTGGCAGTTTAAAAAATTATCTTAATTTTGCAATCTCAACAAAGAAAGGTGTCCGAGTGGTTGAAGGAGCTACCCTGGAAAGGTAGTATACGGGTAACTGTATCGAGGGTTCGAATCCCTTCCTTTCTGCAAGTAAAAGCGCTGGTTTTCAGCGCTTTTATTTTTTTTAACCGGGCTGAAGCCCGATCCTATTGATATCCTTTTTTAATTTCATTTCTACACTAAATTCATCATTGAACTGAAACTAAAAGTTTTCAATATAAAAATCCCGGCCAATGGCCGGGATTTCATCTGAAAAGAACGGATTCTTTTCAAACATCAATTTAATTATATGAAGAATGTGTGGTGGTCAAAATAATCCTGTGCTTTAATTGCACATGGTCAGGAACTGATGGCTCATCTGTACTTTGAACTTTGCATCAGCCCTGCATTTTGCATGGATGGTATATTCCGGAGCCATGACTTCCTTAAGCTTATGGTCTATAAACCCTGCAATCTGTACGATCGAGAATATAAAGTCCCTGTACACGGCGATATTAACCGTGCGGCCGTGCACCGGAAGATAAGCTTTCAGAAAAGGAAGTGTGGATTGGTGCTGATGGTAATTGATACAGTATCCCGCCCCGTCCCTCGAGGTAATCACCCTGTAATCGTTAATGAAATCCAGAATATTCTTAGGCTCCGTTCCATGGTTTCCTGATAAATGAAGGTTGATCTTATCCAGGATATGCTGGGCATATTCCATCATGGTAACGGTTTTCCATTCGAAAACATGACTGAGGCTGCTCGCATTTCCGGCAGCAGTCCTTTGGCTGAGCGCTGCGCTGAAAGAAATCCCCATTTTCTCCTGGTACGGAAAAAAACAGTTCTTGATCTGGACCGATGCATCCGCCTGCAGCCTGTCATTGGCAAAATTATAGTACAGGTACGGACTGTACAGGCTGGCCAGCGCCTTCAGGTAATCGGTTTCGGAAGCATTCCGGTATTCTTCAAACCACTTTTCAAGGTTGTCATAATAACGGTTTTCAAATTCTTTAAAAGTTAAATATAGCGGCAATTCCATAGCTCTGATCTTTTGTTGAGGCAAAGCTAACACGGTAATGCGACAAAACTTGTCGTGTTATATTTTAATTTGATTTTTTTATGAATTTAATCTAAAATAATAATTAAAACAATGATATTTAATTTGTTAATTTTAAATTATATTTAAAAAAAATCTTATATCCGTTCTATTTGTCATAATTCCTCATCATAAACTCAAAATAATGAATCATCTTCATATAGTTTTCGATGCTGAGGTATTCATTGGTGCTGTGCATGGACTGTTTTTCAGCATCGTTGATCTTAACGGGCATAAAGCGGTAGATGTTTTTGCTGACGATCTGGTATTTGTAGGCATCCGTAGCGCCTACCGTGAGATAAGGTGTTGCCACTGCTGAAGGATGGATTTCCCTGATGGCAGCTTCAATAAGCCTGAAGGATTTATTATTGACCGGGGAAACGGCTGAAGCTTCCTTTACCTGATCAATGTCTTCAATCTCCACCTCAAATCCTCTGACGGCTTCAGCAATATGTTTTTTAACCTCCTGCACCGTATTACCGGGCAGCAGCCTGAAATTCACTACGAATTCCACTTCCGGGGAAAGCACGTTAGGCGCATCACTGCCTTTCATCATGGTGAGCGCAGTAGTTGTCCTTACCAATGCATTGGTGGAATTATTTTTTGTCAGCTTCGAGAGCAACAGCGGTTTCAGCAGCCACTGATTGGCAATGGCCATCCGGTTCATGAACGGCATCGATCCGCCGATATGGGTAAAGAACTCATTCATCAGCGGGGTTACCATCGGCTTCATCTGGTC
>JAKOOI010000408.1 GCA_022701475.1 Weeksellaceae bacterium | reverse complement strand
GGAGCCGTTACGGATTCAGACCTGGTAAAAACGGAAATTTATTCATTTCCCGGACTGGTTGAAAATCCGGATCTTACCCAGAAGAAACCGGCTGCCGTAAAGACAGTCCTTTTCAAAGATATCCATGAAAAAATCGGAGCCCGGGTTTCTCTCAGTTTCAGGAAAAATTCAGTTTATATCCTGAGGCTGAACGAAGGGATCCGCGGTGAGCGGTTCAGGCTGGATATTGCAAGGAATGCAGATCCGAAAAAAGTGGATGAACTGAACCGGTATCTTACCGGAAAGATTTCACACGGCGGAATAATGACCGAATCTATCGATACGAAAGAGAAGAAAAACATAGCAACAGGCTTTATTATTGCCGTGACCGAAGAAGACCGCTTTGATTTTGAAGTACTGCGATCAAAATTCAGTACGCTGATCACCGGTATTTCGAAAGTGGCCGCCTATAAAAGTACCCTTTTCATTAAAATAACAACCTAGAGTATGGATTTTTGCGCACTGGATTTTGAAACGGCTACCCATGAGCGGAACTCAGCCTGTGAACTGGGAATCTGCATCGTACAGGACTCAAAAATTGTGGAAACAAAGACATGGCTGATCAAACCGCCCAGTTTCCCCTATTTTAGTCCGTTCAATACCGCCGTACACGGTATTCTTCCTGATGATGTAAAGGATGCACCAACTTTTGATGAGATCTGGTACGATGTGGAACAACACATGTACGGGACCCTTATGATTGCCCATAATGCAGGATTCGATGCCGGCGTCCTGCGCGGATGCCTGAATCACTACGGGATGTTTACTCCAAAGCTGAATTACCTATGTAGTATTCAACTGGCTAAGAAATCGTGGGATTACCTGCCGAAATACGGATTAAAACCTCTGGCGGAATACCATCAGATCAGTTTCAATCATCACCGTGCCGGTGCTGATGCGGAAGTCTGTGCAAAAATTGCCTTGCTGGCTTTCGAAAAACTCTTTCTGACCACTAATGAGGAAGTAGCCGATTTTATGAAGCTGAAAATTAAAAAATTATAATTCCCTGTGCACAGAAACAGGTGTAGTGTCGTAAAATTAATGAAGGGATACGCTAGAAAACGATACATCAGGATCAGAGTAGCGGGATGTAAAATTGAACAGGAAACAGGAAAATCTGATCATCAATGCCATCAACAGTAGTGCCCAATTCCGATGCTATGTTTACACGGCCTGTGAATGAATGTTACGGCTTGCCGGTTTTGCTTTTCAGCGTGGTCATAAGTTCAGAATAAGAACTGGTCAGATCCCAACTCATCTTACTGACAAAATACATTGTACATCAACGATCGGTTGCAGCAGCTTCCATATGAGATCAAAATGAACGCCCGGTATTTTCCGGAACGGAATTGCCAGGCAGCAACTGAATTATCCTGTTGTTAATTGCTCAGGACTTCCGAGAGCAAATTGAATTTCGGAATGTCAATTTCAAAACTTTCCTGGGTCTCTATATTTTTAACGAGGTATTTCCCGCTCATATTACCAACCCCGGAACGGAGCATTACATTAGAAAAATAGGTAAAGTTTTCGCCCGGAATAATTTCAGGCGTCAATCCGATTACCCCATCCCCTACAATTTCCGTATATCCGAAACCGACATCAAAAATCAGCCATTTCCGTTTCAAAACCTTAATGGGAAAATCACCGTCATTTTCTATGGTCACATGATACTTAAAAACATGCCTGTTTTCCGAGGGATAACTGTTTTTACTGTCATACTCAGGGATGACAGAAACTTTAATATTGGAGGTAGTTTTTGAAAACATCATTGGAGTATTTACTTAAAAGATACAAAAATCTCGCCTTTTTGAGGCGAGATTGTAAAACTTATGGAATTGTGGGGTTATAATCCGAGACCTTTTCTCTCGTCTCCGCCCATTAAAACCGCTACAGGATTGTCTATCGCTTCTTTTACTGCAACAAGGAATCCAACGGATTCTTTACCGTCAATGATCCTGTGATCGTAAGACATCGCTACATACATCATAGGGCGGATTACCACCTGCCCGTCTACCGCAACCGGTCTCTGGATGATGTTGTGCATGCCCAGGATAGCGGATTGAGGAGGATTGATGATCGGTGTGGATAACATTGATCCGAAGGTACCGCCGTTGGTAATAGTAAAAGTACCCCCTGTCATTTCATCCACCGTTATTTTTCCGTCTCTGACTTTGATTGCAAGATCTTTGATGTTGGCCTCCACTGCCTGGAAGGACATGTTTTCAGCATTTCTGAGTACCGGTACCATCAGTCCTTTCGGGCCTGAAACGGCAATTGAGATATCGCAGAAATCATAATTCACCTTGAAATCCCCGTCGATGGATGCATTTACGTCAGGATACAGCTGCAACGCTCTGGTTACCGCTTTCGTAAAGAAAGACATAAAACCAAGACCTACTCCGTGCTTCTGTGCAAATTCTTCTTTATATTGTTTTCTCAGCCTGAAGATTTCAGACATATCCACTTCATTGAAAGTAGTCAGCATGGCGGTTTCATTCTTTACGGAAACCAGTCGCTGAGCAATTTTTCTTCTCAGTACTGAAAGTTTGGTCGTCGTTGTAGATCTGGAACCGGTAGCCGTAACCGGAGTTCCGCCCATGGCCGGAACGGCAGCGAGTTCAGCGTCAGATTTGGTGATTCTTCCGTCTCTGCCGCTTCCGGATACCTGTGCAGCATCCATTCCCTTTTCGTCAAGGATCTTCTTGGCAGCAGGAGACGGCGCACCTGTAGCATAGGTCTGGGGAGCTGCTGCAGGAGCAGGCTGTGCAGCAGGCTTCGGAGCTTCCTGCTGGGCAGGCTGAGCTGCTTGAGGGGCTTCTTCCTTTTTAGGAGCTTCTGCTGCAGGAGCAGCGCCACCGGCAGGTTTTGCAGCATCCATATCAATTAAACAAACCACTTGTCCTACCTGTACCACATCACCTTCTTCAGCTTTTAACGTAATAACCCCGCTCTGCTCAGCAGGCAGCTCAAGCGTCGCCTTGTCTGAATCCACTTCAGCAATCGGCTGGTCTTTTTCTACGTAATCACCGTCTTTTACAAGCCATGTTGCAATTTCAACTTCTGTGATGGATTCGCCCGGTGAAGGAACTTTCATTTCTAAAACTGACATATCGTATTTTTTATTTTTTTATTGATTATTATTTTTTCTTAAGCGGTTACCGGTCTTTTCACCGGGGCATCATCCCTGTCAAATACCCTGTTGATCACGGAATTCTGGTTTTTCTCAAACATTTTATGGCTTCCCGGAGCCGGAGCACCGCTTGGAACCGGAGCAACAACCTGGATTCCGGCCTCCCTGAAGTTTCTCAGGATATAAGACCATGCTCCCATATTTTCAGGCTCTTCCTGGGCCCAGACGATTTCTTTTTTATTCCCGTATTTGCTGAAAACCGCTTCAATGGCATCCGCCTGTAACGGATACAATTGCTCAAATCTCACCAGTGCAACATTCTCTGCATTCAGCTCTTCTTTTTTAGCCAGCAGTTCAAAATACAGTTTCCCGGAACACAGTACCAGTTTTTCCACTTTTGCAGGATCTGCCGTAGGATCATCCAATACCGGCTGGAATCCTTTATCAGAAAAATCTTCCAGCGGGGAAACCACTTTCGGATGTCTCAGCAATGACTTAGGGCTCATAACGATCAACGGTTTTCTGAAAGCCCATTTCAGCTGTCTCCTCAACAGGTGAAAATAATTTGCAGGCGATGTCACATTGGCAACCACCATGTTTTCATTAGCACAAAGGGTCAGGAACCTTTCCAGTCTTGCAGAAGAGTGCTCGGCGCCCTGGCCTTCGGAACCATGAGGCAGCAGCATTACCAGGCCGTCCTGGATCTTCCATTTTTCCTCTGCCGCCGCCAGGTACTGGTCAACGATAATCTGTGCACCGTTTACAAAGTCCCCGAACTGGGCTTCCCAAATCGTCAGTGTATTCGGAGAAGCCATCGCATATCCGTAATCAAATCCTAGTACGCCGTATTCTGAAAGGTGGGAATTGTAAACATCAAACCTGCTCTCTGAAACATGTCGTAAAGGGATATATTCTTCTTCCGTATCTTCGGTTTTTACAACAGCATGCCTGTGGGAGAAAGTTCCCCTTTCCACATCTTCACCGGAAATTCTTACATTGTGCCCTTCTACGAGAAGCGTGGCGTATGCCAGCCATTCTCCCAGTGCCCAGTCCAGAGAGTTCCCTTCAATAGCTTTGATCCTGTTTTCAAAAAGTCTTGTGATTTTATTCAGGAATTTTTTATCGGCAGGAAGGGTAGACATTTTGATAGCGAGCTCCTTCAGCTTTTCAAGGTCAAAGGCAGTATCTACAGCTTCCTGAACGGCTCCTCTTTTGCCAATCGGATAGCTTGTCCAGTCTTCGGCCATAAAAACGTCCATTACGTTTTTCTCAATTTCTTTGGAAGCGTCAAAATCCTTATCCAGCAATGCCTTGAATTC
>JAKOOI010000543.1 GCA_022701475.1 Weeksellaceae bacterium | reverse complement strand
TTATTGATCGGATGGAAGTGTACAAAGGTCCGGAAAGCGGGGATTACGGGGCCGTAACCGGCGGAACCGTTCTTCTCCGTACTGCGGATACGGAGATGTTTTCTGCAGGGGTGGCCATCGGCAGTTACGGAACCTTCAGCCAGAATCTGAAGCTGGCAAAGCAGATGGGGAAACACTTTGTAGAGGTTTTCCAGAATTACTACCGGACGGATTCATATCGAGAACAGTCCGGGGTTCAGCGGAAGACCGTTTTCATCAAAGACCGTTTCCAATATTCTGAAAAAGGAATGCTGAAAGCAATTGTGCTGCTGGCAGATCTTGATTACCAGACGCCCGGCGGCCTTACCCTGGAACAGATGCAGGCCGACCGCAAACAGGCCCGCCCGGCTACCAAAACAACGCCGGGAGCCGCGCAGCAGGATGCCGGAATCCGTAATAAGATGCTGCTGGCCGGGATTTCCCATGAGTATAATTTTACCCCCGGGTTCTCCCATTTCGTGATGGCCCAGGGATCATATGTGGACTTTGAAAATCCTTTTATCACCAACTTTGAAAACCGTTTCGAGAAAAATTTTGCCCTGCGTACCCATTTCAACTATGAGAAGAACTGGGACCGTATCTCATTGGCTTACCGTCTGGGTTTTGAAGGCGGAATCAATGATATGCTGATCCGGAATTATGATAATAACAGAGGAAACGAAGGCAACCCGCAGAATTTTGACGGGCTGACTAACCGCTCGGGGTTCTTTTTCCTTTCCCAGAAGCTCAATTTCGGGGAAAAGCTTTTTACGGATGTCTCTGTAAGCCTTAATTCGAATTCTTATGAGTGGGAGCGGACTTTCCCGCGCAATGAAAATGGCACTGTCCGTTTCAGCAATCAGTGGCTGCCCAATTTCGGAATCACCTATCTCATTACAAAAGGGTTTTCAGTGAGGGGAAAGATAGGAAAGGGCAATTCGGCACCGACGAATGAGGAAATACGTTCCTCCAACCAGCAGTTCAATGCCGGCCTTCATCCCGAATATGGCTGGAACAGGGAAATCGGGATCAAAAAGCAATTTGGAAATGTGATTTTTATCGAAGGCAGCTACTTCGATTTTAATATGAAAGATGCCATTGTCAGAAGGCAGAATGAGGCCGGGCAGGAATACTTTGTCAACTCCGGGGAAACTTCACAGCGGGGAGTGGAGGTACTGCTGGAATCCGGAAGATTTGATCTGAAAAATAATTTTCTGAGCCATCTGAAATTCAGGCTTGCAGGCAGCTTTTATGATTTTACCTTTGAAAACTACCGCCAGAATACCAGCGATTTCTCAGGGAATGAACTGACCGGGGTTCCGAAGACCAGCGTCAGCAGTCTTGTCAGCTTTACCTTTTTCAGGAAGCTGGCGGTAGATTATTCCCATTTTTATACATCAAAGCTTCCGTTGAATGACGCCAATTCCGTATGGTCGGAGCCCAGCCTGGTCGGCAATATCCAGTTCAGGTTTCCGGTAGATATTGATAAAACAAGGGTGAACCTGTACCTACAGATCCAGAACCTGTATAATGAGGATTATGTGTTGGGCTTTGATACCAATGCCTTCGGTAACCGGTATTACAACCCTGCCGCCAAAAGGAATTTTATCTTCGGGGTGAAGGTTGATTTTTAAATTAACGTGAATTCGATAATATAAAATTGGTTTTAAATACTTTATGTAAAATACAGGACAGAAAACCGGTTAGATCTTTCTAAGAAGCATTACTCTTTTAAGAAAGTAATATGATCATTTTCCACAGAAGACTGCTGTCCGTTATTCTGGCAAATGGAACTTCCTGCTTCATTCTTCCAGCTTTTTAATCCGGTCACAAATTTGAGTTCACGATAAAGGAGTTGCATCAATCAATAGCGTCGGGCTTTAGCCTGACGTCATGATAGCGGTATACATCCGGCTTTAGCCGAAACCTATCCGCATTCAGTTAATGCCGGATCATCAGGCATCCCGTAGTAAATAAGCTCAAATCAATTCTATTGACCGTATACCTGATTTTACATCGAAATTACGTTAAATTAACGCAGATCTGAAGGAGAAATTGGATTAATGGGCTGTAAGAGGAATGCCAGATGCCGGAAGTTTTATTTTTGTCAGCATTAATTTTACGGGTATTAATGATTTATTAACGGATGTATGCCGCCTAATTTCCATTGCTTTAGAAATATATGGCTGAATACGATCTTTCCAGGCCGAAATCCGGGGTCGGAAAAAAGGACTGCTGTCAGCAATGTAGCAATTAAAATTTATTCATATTCTATTGTCATGGAACAGCATTGTAAAGATAGCTTAAATAAACAGTAAGACTTTGTTTAATCAGCAGATATCAATCTTTTGCAAGAATATCCTTCACAATCATCTTTGCATGGATCCGGGAGTTTTCAATAAACCAGAGATGGGTATCTTTTCCGCCGCAGACGACGCCTGCAAGATAGAGGTTTTTTATATTGGTCTCCATCGTTTCCGGATTGTATACCGGATTAAGGCAGTCTCCCTGCAGCCCAATTCCTGAGTTCCTGAGAAAATCAAAGTCGGGCAGGTAACCGGTCATGGCCAGGACAAAATCATTTTCTATTTCATTAAGGTTCCCCTTTTCATCCCTGAAGACTACGGAACGTTCCCTGATTTCCGTCAGTTCCGAATGAAAGAAGGCTTTGATGCTTCCTTCGGCAATCCGGTTTTCGATGTCCGGCT
>JAKOOI010000380.1 GCA_022701475.1 Weeksellaceae bacterium | reverse complement strand
TTATAACGAAACCCGGCCGGGAAGACAGAATCCTGCAAGAGCAAAACTTCACGAATACATGGCACAACGGAAACCTGCCCGGGAAAGGATTTTCGGTGACGGCTATTATCTGAGACCGAATTTCGTTCAGCCTTATAAATCCAAGAATTTTTATATGGCGGATGTGCTGGTAAAAAATTCTCCCATGTGGAACCTGAATCCGGTGCTTTGTGAGAATGTTTTGATCGAAAGGGTGAAAGTCATCAGCCATGGCCCGAACAATGATGGTTTCGACCCCGAAGCCTGTAAGAATGTCTGGATCAGAGATTCCTATTTCGATACGGGAGATGACTGTATCGCCATCAAATCCGGAAGGGACGAAGACGGAAGGGACATCGGGAGACCTGCTGAAAACCACCTCATCGAAAACTGTGAAATGAAGGACGGCCACGGCGGCGTGGTCATCGGAAGCGAAATTGCAGGCGGCGCAAAGAACATCTATGCTGTAGGAAATGTAATGGACAGCAAAAACCTGGACCGTGCGTTGAGAATCAAGACCAGCTCAAGCCGCGGCGGCATCATCGAAAATGTATTTTTTTATAACACAAAGGTCGGGGCTTACAAGGAAGCGGCCGTCCGTTTCAATATGCATTATGAAAAGCCGGGAAACCATATTCCGACGATGAGAAATATCTGGGTAGAAAATTTAACCGTTGAGAAAGGCGGAAAATATGCGGTCTTTTCTGATGCTTACGAATCTTCACCGGTAACGGATTTCACGATGATCAATGCCAAAATGGTGGGTGTCCAGATCCCTTACAAAGTGGATTATATGAAAAACGTGACGCTGAAAAAGGTAACCGTCAACGGACAACCTTTAACCGAGTTAAAACCATAGCATGCGAAGAAAAACCATTCTCGCCGGACTGATGGTTTTGTCGGCCCTCTCCCATTCTTTTGCCCAGTCGAAACACTGGCAGGACAATGAGCGTGACCTGCATTACAAAGAAGACAAAGGCGACTTTTTACGGGTTAACGGCACCTACCGTTTCAACCGTGCGTTGTATGGCGACAACCGTGCATCGAGAGTGGAAGCGGGAGATCTGCCGGAGTTTGCACTGTACCTTCCGGGAATGGGCGGAAACCTCCAGTTTGTTATTCAGAACGGAAAATCAATCAAAAAACTCATCCATGCAGAAAAGATTGAAACCCGTTACCGCCCGGGTTCGATGTTGTACGAAATCAAAGATCCGGTCTTGGGAAACGGAAGCTTAAAACTGATTGTATTGGCCCAGGCAAAAGAAGAAGGTCTGATAGTAAAGATGGAAACGGTACATGTGGATCCTTCCGAAAAAATCTATGCGGTTTACGGCGGGGCCAGCGGGACTACTTTCAGCAGGAACGGCGATATCGGCGCAGACCCGGAATCCGGCTTTTACCTGCTGCCTGAATATTGTCTGGATAACCGGTTTCAAATCAATAAAAATCAGTTTCAGTTAAATTACAGAAATAAGAAAAAAGAAATCCAGATGGTAAGCGGGAGTTTTTCACATGTCAGTTCGTTACAGCAAACCGATGCTCAGACTTTGGAAAAACTTTCAGCATTCACCCAAAATAAAACGGAGAACGCTCCTATCATTTACGCTTCATACGCTTCACAAAATCAGCCGGTTTACATCCAGGTTGTCAAAGGAAAATCAGATAAAACCTTTTCGGATGAAGCGTTGAAAAATATTTTTAATGAAGCTGAAAGAGCCCGTTTGACCTTAACGAACAGAATTCAGCTGAAAACACCGGATCCGGATCTGAATAATTTCGGAGCCAGTTTAGCCGTTGCCGCAGACGGAATCTGGGAAAGCCCGACCTTCCTTCACGGTGCGGTTGCCTGGAGAATGCGGCTGAATGCATGGCGCGGCGCTTATGCGGCGGATGCCTTAAGCTGGCACGACCGGGCAAAAGAACATTTTGAAAGCTACGCCAATTCACAGGTACTCAAACCTGATTTCGCACCGGTTGAAATGGATACGATGCGTCATCTTGCCCGCCATGAAGAGAAAATGGGAACTTCCGTTTTTTCCAGCGGATACATTTCCAGGAACCCGAATGACAATACCAAACCGCATCATTACGACATGAACCTGGTCTTTTTTGACCAGCTGTTTTCGCATTTCAATTACACCGGAGATAAAGAATTCCTGAAGAAAATGTGGCCAACGATGGTCCGCCATATGGATTGGGAAAAACGGAATTTCAAACGTGGAGATCTGTACGATGCGTATGCAGCCATCTGGGCCAGTGATGCGCTTCAGTACTCCGGCGGAAAAGTGACGCATACTTCAGCCTATCATTACAGGGCCAACCGGGAAATGGCGAAGCTGGCGAAAATCATCGGCGAAAACCCTCAGCCTTACGAAAAGGAAGCGGAAACCATCATAAAAGCGATGAAAACCGAACTTTGGAGTAAAAACAAAGGTTATTTTGCTGAATATAAAGATGCTCTGGGCAATCAGATTGTTCATGACAAACCGGGAATCTGGTCGGTCTACCACGTTTCCGATGCGTTTATCCTGAATGAATTTGAAGATTATCAAAACTTACAATATATCAGTCATCATACACCTAAAATTCCGGTGACGGTGAAAGGTGCGCAAAATAAAGATTATTATACATTATCGACCACCAACTGGCAGCCTTACGACTGGTCGATCAACAATGTGGCATTGGCAGAAAATTTACAGGCTGCACTGGCTTACTGGCAGGCCGGAAGAAAGGAAGAAGCCTACAGGCTCTGGAAAGGGAACCTGATGGAAAGCATGTATTACGGGATCAGCCCGGGAAATTTCGAGCAGCTTTCCCATTACGATGCCTTCCGCGGAGAACTGTACCGGGATTTCGCCGACCCGATCGGTGTCGCTGCCCGGACTTTGACAGAAGGACTTTTCGGGGTTTATCCGAATTTGCCGGAGAATAAGATCAGCATCAGACCGGGTTTTCCGGAAGACTGGGATTCGGCTGAGCTTAAACTCCCGGATTGGGAGTATCAGATTAATCGAAATTCGAAGAAAACCGGATATTTATTTACATCTAAATATCAAAATCCCGTTTCGCTGGAAATGCAGATTCCCGTGAATCAAGCCAATATCAGATCCGTAAAAGTGAATGGCAAAAAAGCAGACTGGAAAATTAAACCCCACTCTGTTTTACAGCCGGTTATTCAGTTTGAAACGCCGGAAGGAAAGGAGTTTAGGATTGAAATCCGTTATTCCGGGGAAAAAATCAAAAAAGAACAAACGGACTACATCAGTTATATTTCTGAACATCTCCAGTTGAATTTTGATTCGGAAAAGAAAATTAAAGATGTTTATGATCCGCAGGGATTGATTAAAAACAGAAACGGGGATCAGTTTGATTTAATTCAGGAGGAAAGAAAAGGGACTTTCTTCGTGCAGGTTGAGCAAAACGGCACTGATTGGTGGCAGCCTGTGAATGTGGAGATCCGTTTTCCTGTGGAAACAAAATGGATCAATAAAAAACTTCAGGTCCAGTCGGAATCAGCAAAGCCTGTGAGTGGAAAATTAACAGTCAACGGTTTAACCAAAAACTTTTCAATCCAAAAAAATCAGATGGCAACAATTGAAATTCCATCAGATTATGTAACCAAAGGAACCAATTTTATCACGCTTGAATACAACGGAATCACACAAACTACTGAAGTTACAGACTGGGATATTGAAAACCAGGGTGAATTCAATACCATTTCGCTGGCCTCGCAGTATAATGAAAAAGTAACGGAAATTTTCAGTCAGAAATACCTTTCGCCACGGCTGAAAGTCCCTACTTTACAGCTTCCGTGGCAGGGCATCGGAAACTGGTGCTACCCGCTGATTACCGCTCCGATTGACGACAGCGGCCTGATGAATAAAAGGAAAAACAGCAAAGTTGACTTTCTCGGAATTCCTTTTTTAATTGATAAAAATGATAAAAACATAGCCTTTGCAAGCCAGTGGGACAATTATCCGGATTCGGTTGAAATTCCTTTAACCGGAAGAGGAAAAAAAATCTATTTCCTGATGGCCGGTTCTACGAATCCGATGCAGTCGCAGATGGTGAACGGTACGGTTACCGTTCAGTATGCTGATGGTTCAACTGCGGAACTGGAACTGAAAAACCCGACGAACTGGTGGCCTATCGAGCAGGATTTGTTTGATGACAATTTTGCTTTTGAGATTCCGGATGATAAAATCCCGTACCGGGTAAAACTGAAAACCGGTGAGGTATACAGAGGCGGAACGTTGAGTAAATATTCAAGCATCAAAGGGTTTACAGACCGGCAGGTAGACGGCGGCGCAGCGACGATCCTGGATCTGCCGATTGACCCGGATAAAGAATTAAAATCCGTAAAGTTAACCGCTGTGAGCAATGATGTGGTGATTGGAATGATGAGTGCAACGGTTTTGAAATAAATCC
>JAKOOI010000356.1 GCA_022701475.1 Weeksellaceae bacterium | reverse complement strand
GCAAAACACAAAAATACCTGCCGATGGAGCCATGGCAGTCATCCCATACCACAGTCAAAGGGTAATTAAACCTTATGTAACTGCCGATATCGCTCATCCCGATGGTACAAATGCCGGTTCCGTTGTCTATTCTGAATTTCATCATCATTTATTTTATAATACACTCCTCTCTTCTTCAGAAACAGGATCTGAAATCCGCCTTCTATCCATTATGCTTTCATAGCGTCTCTAAAACAATTCCTCTCCTGTCCGGCTCTGTCAGGCTGGTTAGTGTTTTTTCCAACCTGTTTTCTGATATTTTCACTTCCCGGCAATCCTCTTCTGTACCATTCCAAATGTAAAGCCGGTCATCGATAGGTTTTATCTTTTTGTCATAGCAGGATGAGGTCCGTATTTCCTCAACTTTCATGTTAGCGGTGTTGAAGAAGAAAATCCTGGCGGCATGTTTACCTCTATATTTCACAATGAGATCATTTATATAAAAAAATATTGTACAGCTTCCCCGGGAAGGTTGCCCTATGGTATTCAATGGAATCTGCCAGGGTAATGACTATGGTGGGGTGTAATCTTATCAATACCAGATCGCGACCGGCCGCGTTGCATTGCCACCATGCCGCTTTGTCGCCGGCAAAGGCAATATCATTGATTGAAACAGAATTTTCAGCCCCGAAGTTGTCAGTCCAGGCAAGGATGTCCTCCGTAAGTACAACATCTTGGTCACAGGGTAAGTCAATGTACATTGACTGCAGGATTTCGCTTGCGTCCATTGTATAAATTTACAGCTAATCACTAATTTACTGATTACAGCGAAATAAATAGATTACTCTTGTAATTTTTTTCTTTTACTATCCGTTTTCAACAGGTCTGTCATAGAGCCCATTTATAACGTATGCCGGATGTCCGCGGAAGCTTTGTCAGGAAGTATTATCTTGTCACGGCAAATCAGATTTTACATAAGGTTAATACTGATCTGCTATAAAATACAGCTCATTTTTATGATCCACTGCTTTTGTACAGAACGCAATCGTTGCTTCAAATTCCTTTTGCAGATAATTCAATGACTCATTCCCGGCATATGCTTGTTCCAGATGGCTTATCCACTCAGGAACATTTTCAATTTTCATCATGGCATCCACTGCCCAGTCCTGGTTTTCTCCCGCATACTTCCTGTCGAAATACCGGTAGACCAGACTGGTCTTTTCCAGCTTTCTGAAATTTTCCCGGTGAGCGTGGATCAGAAGGTCAAATTGGTTGGTAGACATGATAAGCATTGATACCGCTTCACCACCGGCCGTTTTTTCAGTAAAAATAACTTCACCTAACCCAACTTCTATTGTATTCTGCCAAGGGGTCAGTAAATCAATTGTTTTCATAGTCATTCTGTTTTCGTGTAAGCGGAGAGCAGCTCACTATTTTACTATTTCAGGTACCGGCACCGTTACCTATTGTATGATCCTCTACCCGGATCTGTTCACCGATATTTTCAAGCTGCTTCAGTAATCTCAGCCGATGGCCATTAAACAAAAACGTTGTAAATATTGATTTTTACAGCATTTTAGCTTATTTTGGTTTCCTAACTGGCAGGGAAAGAGGGATTTTACACTCCTTCTTCATCGCTTTACTGATAGGCATTCGCTATACTATTTTTGTGAATATCCATGAATAGGACATTTGCAAAAAAGCGGTAAAAGCCTACTTTAAATTTTACTTCGTAAAGCTAAAAGTTTCTGCTTAACTCTGCAAGTGAAAAGACCAAATTTGAACGAACAGGAACAGAAAAAGTGCATTCCCCAAAACGGCCATTACACCGAAAGATACCGATTTGACGTTGATGCCTAACTTTTCGCGATGAAAAATCAGTTGGCTGAAAACCGTCCAGCAGATCATCCCGTACAGCAAATTATAAGAGAGTGTTGCAACAATGACCGTTGTATTCAGATCGCCCTGCCGTGTGCCCTTGATGCTGAGCGCCATCAAAGAAAAAATAACGGAGATGATGATTCCGAAAGGGAGATTTGTTTTTTTCATAAGCACAAATGCGTCAGGGATACTTTAGAAAACACGACAGTCACTGGTTTTCCCAGATCCCATTTTGTGTTTAAATGTACAAAATAGTATCTTATACAATCTGCAAACGATATTTTGTAGATTTAGGACTTATTCTATCTTTATTATATCGCTTACCCGAAGAATAAATCCGGTTGCATCCTCAAATTCCTGACTGAATTTCATTCCCCCAGCTTTGAAATGAGGGCGTTGCTTATTGGCAATATGTCCGTATCGTTTGACATAAGGGGCAATATTTGCATCTCTTTTGAAAAGTGCAATGGTATTGATAAGTTGATTTCTTGCCTTACCTGCCCATCTGCCACCATCCCTGTCTTTGAGTTCAATAAACATCAAAACGTCTTCGTAAGTAATCATACTTTCGCATCTTTCTCCTTCCGCACGGGGAATATTCAGACAGGCATCAATTGCTGTATGTGTAATTTCCTTCATCGACGGATTATCAACCCACACGTTCCAATCATCAGAATTTTCATATACAAGGGCAGCCGGCGGTGTATCATAAATTCCAAAAATTTCTTCATTGGTTGAGCTTTGGCATCCTGCTTGAAAAAAATTTATCGCCATCCTTTTTCTATTTCTTGTAATTGAGCAAATGATTCATTCGTATCCTCAAGCTCGCTATTCAATTCATTTTCATCTGATGGCAATCCTTTATAATCGGCTAATTTTTTCACTATGCCACTTTCATCATCCATCTCATAGATTACTAAATCATCTGTTTTAACAGTGGATTCAAGCGGAACGATTTCAGCCAGCTTTTTCTTTGAATCTTCCTTGTTTAAATTTGCTTTTACCATATCAGCTTTAACTGCCAATGTGAGATAGTTGATTAAATAAGGACTATGAGTGGTTAAGATCAACTTGTTGGCAATATTCATATTGTTAAATGCTAACAAACTCTGTAAAATCTGCCATTGTGAGGAGGGAAACAGGTTTTGTTCAGGTTCTTCGACAATATTGATGAAGGCTGTTTTATTGAATTTTGCCGATAAAGCAGAAAGTGCTATACGGCGTTGTTCATCGGTAAACTCATTGTTGTTATAGATTTCTTCAACACCTTTTTTAAATCGCTGTCTTTCTTCACTATTCATCGACTCGCTATTCTCGCTACGCTTTTTCACAGAGTGTGCAAGAAAATCGGACACAATAAATAATGGAACTAACGATTGAAAACCACTGGAGGCTTCCACTAATTTTATTTTGTAATCTTTGCCTTTTAGGTTGAGTGTTTCATTTAAACGATCATATTCCAGCTCGGTATTGTTTATAGGTAACTTTAAAAGCCCTCTCATTTCTCTCTTGGCATTTTCAAACTCCGTTAAAAACTCCTGTAACGAATCGGACGATAATCTAAGTTCCTTTGCTGTTTTTACATAAGCTATGAAATTTCTTTCTGCAGGCACATACATAATCTGTGGTAGCGGATAATTATCAATGTCCTTATGGGTAACCGTCAGTACCTTATCTTCATACTTAATGTTATAAGCCAAACCATCATATTCGATAAGCGTTTGGCTATCATCGGTGGGTAGGTAATTTTCGAGCCGGTGATATTCCAGGAACGTATTTTTAAGCCTGTTTTTTCTGGCAAACCACTTTTCATCATAATCGCCACGAACCAATGCTTTTTCCATCCAGATAAAGTTAGATATCAGTTTGGCGATGGTACTTTTACCCGAACCCTGATCACCTATGAATACAGTCACTTTTTTGATGTCTATCCAGCCATCATTATCTGTATGACCTTCCTTGATCGGGCCGAAATTCTTAATTCTTATTCTGCTCATTAGTTATTCTGTTAGCCTTAATACAGACCTGTGAGGGTTATAGTTATCAGATGACTACATATCATATATCCAGCCTGATACAGTAACATTTGATAAATCCGGCAGCCGGACTATATTTGTTTTACATCGTATCAAGCATTTAAAGCTATAATGCGAATTTACTGAAAATTTATGAAATATATACCAGGCTGAAGGAGTCTGCCATTGTACAATATATTAGCCAAAAAAAACAGGCTAACGGACAAACCAAAATTTCTTTTCCGTTTTTCATAGGTTTTCCCATTCATAAAGACTTTCTAAAATGGGAAGCAAAGGCAAACCCTTTTGTTGGTCAAAATATATTCTATCTGATAAAACTAACATATAACCGATGTCATTGCAGGTTTTACGCAACCTTTTATTCAACCCCAATGAACCCGAAAGCCCATTGGGGTAGTGAAGAATTACTGGCAATAGCCAATCCTCGGATTGGTGCTGCTGTTACAGGGAAATTCGTACTTGCTTTGCGGATATTTGGGTGTAGGAATGTCCGTTACTTCCAGGGGTGCCATTGCCTGCCCGTTGTAGGACGGCATTGTGATTTGTGCTGCCGAACCATTGCCTAAGGCTACATTTTTGGCATTCACGTTACCGTTGAAGCTATAGTCCATCATGGCATCCAGCAAGCGGTATACCCCGTAATAATCCAGTGCATCATAGGCACTTCTGCTATTGGGCATCACGTGGTCGGTTAGATACTTATACCCATTAACAGTGGAAGGTTTAAAATAGATACAATCCTTTTCACTGTCCGCAATATTGATGTTTTTGAAAATATCGATAGCCAGACGATGGTCGTTATAAATATCTTCGTCGTAGAGCTGGGTAATCATTTTTGTATTGGGTGGGAAACTTTGCAGCTGCTGTTGTGTGGTAAGCGGACTGTTCCAGTTAAACGCATACCAGGGAGCCATTGTGAACAGGAAACGTCCGTTTTCACCCCATCCTTTTTCCATAAAAGCTTTGTAGGCCAGGTCTATGCTTGCGCCACCACCGAAAGAATGTCCCATAAAACCCACTTTTTTGGTATCAATAATGTTAGAATAATCAGCAGCGGCCTTTGTAAAACCTTCCCAAAGGGTTTGGTAGCGGTGGTCAATACTCACATCTATGGTCCGGTAAGGTACAAATACAATAACATAGCCCTTTTTGGCAACAAAATTATA
>JAKOOI010000348.1 GCA_022701475.1 Weeksellaceae bacterium | reverse complement strand
TATACAGAAAAAGGTCCGGGAATCCGGCAGACTCCTGAACCTTTTTTATTAAGATTAAGAAAAATTATGCCTGTTTTACAAACTGCAGTTCCCCTGCAATTTTTACTTCATCGCTTACCAGTACGCCGCCTGCTTCCAGGGTGGCATTCCAGTTCAGTCCGAAATCTTTTCTGCTGATCTTTCCTTCAAAGGAGAATCCGGCTTTGGTATTTCCCCAAGGGTCTACATTCACACCGCCGAAATCAACATCCATGGTTACCGGCTTGGTCACTCCGTTGATGGTCAGGTTTCCGGTTACTTCATTATTCAGGGTCTGGGATTCGAAAGTGATGGTAGGATATTCTTCAGCGTTGAAGAATTCTGCCGATTTCAGGTGGTTGTCACGGTCGGTATTGTTCGTGAAAACGGAATCCGTCTGAACGGTAGCCGTTGTTTTTGCATTTGTGAAAGTATCGTCTTCCGCTTCAATCTGTGCACTGAAGTTGGTGAAGTTTCCTTTTACATTGGAAATCATCATATGTTTTACCTTGAAAGTAATTTCACTGTGCGTCGGGTCTAAATTCCACTGTGTTGCCATTGTTTTCTTTTTTTTATTGTTATTGATGAAGCAAAGGTAAGGCCTGGGTTGGTCAGTATCCATTGATTTAGGATAAGAAATCAAAAATCATTCAATTCTGAAAATCAGGATGATAAAATTCAATCAATCTGCATGGACTGGAACGAAAGTCAGGAAAAACTGAATTTTCGGTATGTTAAGAAAAACTTAGCCTGAAACATTTATGAAAAGATCAGCATTCATAATTTTATAATTAATTTTATATTATTGACTGAAATGTTTCTGTAACGCTTCAGAACCGGATAGAAACCAGCTTCAGAACCGGAAATTATATTCATTATATACCATGAAATCAGGAATGAAATTGTTAGGACAAATCATCCTATTGGGAGGCGCAGCTCTTTTCGGGTACGCTGCCTGCTTTTATCTCATACTCTACAGGCATCTCATACCTGCAAAGATTGACCCGGATATTGAGTATGCGGCCATCTTCCGCAAGCTGGATAAACAGAAAGAAATCCTGGATGGTACTGAAATTTACGATTCAATACCAAGAAAAAAAAGTTCAGGCGTCATTTTCTATGCGGATAAAAAACCGCAAACCAAAGAAGAACTGGAAATTGCCAATTTTAATAACTGCAGAGCCTTCAGCCGAAAAGGGAAAATCCTGATTAAATTAGGATGGAATTCCGGGTTCAGCGGTAGCGGGTTTAACATCCATTACCTGTTAGGCAGATTTGAAATAGAACCCTATTCTTTTACAGATGTTGTTCCGGCTCCAGCTAACCTATCCAGGTACAAGATGATAAAACAGGAAGTGACGCTGAATCAATTTTATTACCATGTTGGAGACAGTATATATGGTAAGATCGATATGGAAATGGAAGAACGCATTGATCGCAGAACATATAAAGTGTTCGCATCCGGATATTTCAGAACAAAAGTGGAGAAATGGTAGCCGCGTTCCTGACAGGCAGTATTGGTTTCCGGCTGCTCGATATCTGTTATAGGAAAGGTAAAATAAAAGTTCACGTGAAAAGTTCGGTCATTTTGTAGATTGTCCGGGTAACAATACAATATTGAGGTATCAATATTGCTCATTACCTGACTGCAGCTTTGTGCATTGTGGAATATGTTACTCAAATTGAATCAGAGAAAATAATGTATCCGCACTGTATTTTTCAGGGACATCATTTTATTTGTCTTATTATTAAAATGTAGTAAAAGGCTGCAGAACAAAATATGAATACCAATATAAAAATTGCCGTTGTCGGTGCAGGGGTTTCCGGTCTTTATATGGCTAAGCTGTTGCTGGAGAAGGGATATTCAGTAACTGTTTTTGAAGCCAAGGACCGCATTGGCGGCCGGATCAGGGCAGGCATGCTGGAAGGTCATGTGATCGATCTTGGAGGGCACTGGATCCATAAAGCAGAGGATTCGTCAAACATTCTGGTTTCTGCCATAGAACAGTGCGGGGAATCTTATTCAATTGATCATGATGACACCTGTATAACAAAAATGGGAAGCGGAGACAGAAGCATTTCCGGCAGGCCGCTCATTGTTGAACAGTTTATGCAGTATATAAAGGAAGCTGACTTTGAAACGGATCAGCCGCTTATCGAAACTGTCACTGCCTTTTCCGGCAGTCAGGTACTCCGCGATTTCCTGTATTCTGTTACGGCAGACCACGGATCTTCCTGCGATGTCTTTTCAACAGTGAAATTCAAGGAACTGATTTCTTCTGAAGACATTGAGCACCACGAACTGCAAAACAAAGCCATGTCTGAATTTATCCTTGATTATTTTTCAGGGATTCCTGAAGACTGCCTGTTGCTGTCTACCCCTGTTCTTGCAGTGGAATATGCGTATCATAAAGTCAATCTGGTAACGGAAAACAGAACCTTCGGATTCGACAGAGTGATCATCAGTGTTCCCATCTCCCAGCTCAGGAATAAAAAAATTACGTTTGATCCTCCTTTACCGGAGAAAAAATCAGAGGCCTTTCAGAAGATCGGTATGGGATATGGAGTTAAAATGTTCTTATCGTTCAGAAGCAGTATCCTGACTGAGATTGCTTTTAACTGTAAATTTGCACCTTATTATCTTCAGAAAAAAATGGGTTCCCGTTATGTTGTGATGTCACTGATCATGGGAAAATTCATGGATGATTACATTCAAAACAGGGAAGAGCATATGAAAGGGATTCTCAATGAGCTTACGGAAATCAGCGGTAAAGAAGTGAATTCATTATTAGAGAACTCCGTTTTTTACGACTGGACCGAAGAGCCGTTTATCGAAGGAACCTACAGCTATCCGGCTGCAGGCATCGGCAATGCGCGTGAAATTGCTTCGGAACCTTTGCTGGACACTCTTTTTTTCATAGGAGAAGCCATGAATACGGAATCTTCCCATGCTTCGATCAACGGAGCCATGGAAACGGCATACCGTGTCAGTCTGCAATTCTGAGATGGATGATGAGCTGATGCCTTATCATGAGCATTCTGGTCAGGCCTGTCCGCCTGTTGTATGGCTTTATTTAATGCAAGATCAACTGACCAATACGTGTGCATTTCGATGCAAAGATATTTTCAGGTATTCTTTACTTTTATGCTGTTCTGCCGTTATGGCACCAATACAGGGCATTATAGATATTGTTCTTGGTAAAGATCCTGATATCAAATTCAGGAATTGATCTGAAGAACTGCCGGTAAATCTGTTCATTGCTGTAATTGGATACAATGGCAAACCTGTTCAGCACGGAAATATCCTGAAGGCTGGATATGGAATCTCTCAGCAGCAGCTCCAGATCACAGTTTTCACAGGAATGGTTAAAATACAGCATATAATTGAACTGTTTATGCTGAAGGACTTTTTTCTGTACATGCGGGATGACAAGGTTTTCAATTTCTTCATGTGTTGTCTTACCTGATGTGTAGAAGGCAGCCACATTGTCCGGGGAATCATGGAGAACTGAGATCATTTTATTTTGTTTAAAGATTTGGTATATTGAGCGTTGCAAAAAGCAAACCAAGACTTGCCGGAACCGTACGATGAACGGCGATGAAGGCTTTCATAACGATGAATTTTCCTGTTCCCGTATTCC
>JAKOOI010000336.1 GCA_022701475.1 Weeksellaceae bacterium | reverse complement strand
GTATAAGCCATAGTAAAATTAAGACTAACAAAATTACGGAATTTTGCCGGATTTATGATCATTTTATTCAATACTGATGCCATGGATAAGATTACCGGATGATGAAGAACATTATCGTATGCTGGAGGATCATTTCTGTAGGCTGGCAGGGAAAAATAATCCGGAGAATTACCGGCTGACCACACTTTAAATCGGAGCGTATAAAAAACGGGTAATTCCGGAATGATGCTGATTCTTTCCGGGATTATATTTAATACGTTGTAAATTATGATTTTAAATGAATTGTCTTATGCCGATTTTGTTGAATATATGTTAAATTTTTAAAATTGATTTATTTTATGGGCTCAGGGTATTGTTTTGTATTTTAAAATTATTTAAAATTGTATTCATAAATATGTAATAAAGGATGAGAAAACTTTTCAGAGACCTGGTTACACATTTAATGAGAAAAAGATAATCCCATAATTCCCAAGATGCTATTTCAACTGGCATCTTTTTTTATGATAATTATCATTGCAGATATTCCTGAACTCCATTACTTTTGAGGCTGCAAAATTCTAACTGAGATAATTCCGATTTATGATCAAAAAAGCTGGAAGCATTTTCTTCCTTGGTGCTTTGTTTTTCGCAAATGCACAACAGCAGCAGTCCACCGATATTGAAACCATTGAAATCCAGGGAAAGCTGTTTTCTACGCCCTATAAAAGTGCTGACCAGAATATTACCGTTATCACGAGAGAGGATATTGCCCGTTCACCGGCCAAAAGCATCGATGAAATCCTGCAGCAGGTCTCCGGGATGGACGTCAGAAGGAGAGGAGCCAACGGTGTACAGAGTGATATCGGCTTCCGGGGCGGATCTTTCGAACAGGTACTGCTCCTGCTGAACGGGATCCGGATGAACGATTCCCAGACCGGCCACAATACCATGAACCTTCCCATTGACCTGGAAGATGTTGAAAGGATCGAAATCATCAAAGGTCCTGCAGCCAGGCGTTTCGGGCAGAATGCCTATGCCGGGGCAATCAACGTCATTACCCGGATCAGTCCCGGAAAGAGGGTGAAGGTAAGTGCTGAAGGAGGTGATTATGAAACCTACGGATTCGGACTGAACGCCCAGCTCGGAAATGAAAAATTTTCCAATGCCCTTCAGGCAAACACCAATGCATCCCAGGGCTATATGCATAATACCGATTATGAGCTCCGGAATGTTTTCTATCAAAGCAAACTGAACATTAAAAATGGGGATCTCAGGCTGCAGGCCGGATTTTCAGAAAAAAAGTTCGGGGCCAACGGCTTTTATTCGTCCCCGAAAGCCACCGAACAGTATGAGGAAACCCAGGCCTCTGTTGTCAGCCTCATGCACCGCCAGACTTTCGGTAAGCTGAACATGAACTCTAACGTATACTGGAGAAGGGGACAGGACATGTATCTCTTCAACCGCGAAAAGCCTGAACTATACCGGAATATGCATATCGGGAACAATATGGGCGGAGAGGTGAATTCCAGCTACCAGTGGGGATTGGGAACCACAGGGCTTGGAGTGGAGCTGAGAAAGGAATTTCTGGTCAGCACGAATCTTGGCGACCGCAACCGCTTTGTATCACAGGTATTTTTTGAACATCATTTTTCGCTCCTGAACAAAAAACTGAACATCAGCCCGGGGGTTTCCTGGGCCAATTATTCCAAGGAGGGCAACTTCTTTTATCCGGGGCTTGATGTAGGCTACAACTTCCTGCCCAATCATAAGATCTATGGGAATATTGCAAAAGTCCACCGGATCCCTACGTTTACCGATCTTTATTACACCAGTAAAACGGAACAGGGGAATCCTGATCTTATTCCTGAAAGTGCTCTGTATTCTGAGATCGGCTATCAGTTCCAGACTAAAGGCCTGCTGCTGAAGGCCAGCGGTTTCCTCCGAAGCACGGATGATGCGATTGACTGGACCAAAAACAGCCTCCAGGACCCCGTATGGTATGCAAGGAACATCGGAAATACAGAAGTGAAAGGGATTGATCTTGAAGCAAGCCACCAGCTCCTGCACTGGCTGAAATATACGGCAGGTTATACCTACCTCGACAATAAGCTGAAAGGCGAACGTTCATTTGATGCCAGATACCTTCTGGATAACCTGAAGCACCAGTTTATTGCAAGACTGGAAACCCGTTTTCTCAGAAATTTTTCCAGCGAACTGATGTACCGGTACAATGAAAGGCTTAACAGCGGAAGCTATAACCTTCTTGATGAGAAATTAAGTTTTGTTAAGAAAGACTTTTCCGTATACGTTCTGGTTAATAATCTTACAAATACTTCATATACAGAAACTTTCGGGGTGATGATGCCGGGAAGGTGGTTTCATGTGGGATTTTCCTATCATATCAATATTAAGTAAATGTTAATTGATAATGAATTAAAGTTAATATTACGAAATTGTTAATTGCTTTACATTTGCAGAAATTTTTTTTAAATGAAACTTTTTCTGAGTCTCGGTTTGTTTTTAAGTCTCATGTTCATCAAAGCCCAGGAACATATTTCCAGCTTCAATGCACTGACGATCACCTATAAGTTTCATCCGAAATTTTTTCTGTACGCCGAGGGTCAGTCAAGAGGAATTGAAGACTATACCTATCCTGATTATTACGAGATCAAAGGAGGGCTGGGCTACAATCTTACCAAAAACCATAAACCTTTCATCGGTCTCGGAAGATATGCCACGTATAAGGACCATGCAATTAACAGGGAAGAATTTAGGGTGTGGCTGCAGGATGTTATTGACTTCAAGGCGGGGGTTGTAAAATTTGAAAACCGGTTCCGTGCTGAAAAGTCATGGTTCTACGAGCCTCAGGCTGATAAAAACTCGGAAAGAATGCGCTACCGTTACCGCCTGAATGTTTCGGTTCCCCT
>JAKOOI010000319.1 GCA_022701475.1 Weeksellaceae bacterium | reverse complement strand
AAGGTTTTGCGGTAAGCAGGAAACTGGGCTTCATCAACGTCAATCTGAACTACCTGACTTCCAATTCGGATCCGAGAACAAAATTCAACAAATACCAGCGGATTTCCGGTACCCTGATGTGGACGGTGTACAGCAAAAACAGGAACATCAGCAATTCCGTATCGATTGATTACGGGAATAATCTGGACAATGCCAACTTTGAGGAAGAAGATATCTATGAAACCCTTATAAAAAATAAGAAAAGAGATGTACGGATTTCCAACCGGTTCAACTGGAGATTCACTGATGCCTTTTTCGATAATCTCAACATCAATGCCAATTATTCTTCCGCTTACCAGAACAGCTTTGAATCCAGGCTGATCAACAGCGGCGGCAAAGTAGTAGGAACCGGCACCACAGACGGAGTTTATACGGGAGCATATACGCCCGTAAGCTACCGGCAGGTAATGGAAGTGGAAGGAAAGCCTGTTTCCCTGTTCTTTTCCGCGGATTTGAAGAAAAACCTCAGGACGCAGGGCGGCTGGACCCATAATTTCCTGATCGGGACTTCCCTGAGAAGCAGCGACAATAAAGGAGCCGGAAGACTGGGAAGCCCGGAAACCCTGATCACTACTTTTTCGGGCAGCGGCCAGGCCTTCAGGCCTTACAATTTTGGGCAGAACATCAGGGCAGAGTACCAGTATTCCCTGTATGCAGAAGATAACCTGTTTAAAAAATTTGGGAATGCTGTCTTTAACCTGAACGCCGGAGCGAGATTCGACAACCAGTTCGGGGCCTCTGTTTTCCAGCCCAGGATTAACACGTATCTTATCTATGGGAATTTCAAGTTCAGGGGCGGGTTCGGGATCGCCTCAAAAGCCCCGTCGATGAATATGGTCTATACCGGTGCCCGCTATTATGACCAGGTGCTTGCGGATGTCCGTCTCCCAGGATTCTACAATCTTGGAGTCGTACAGACTTTTGTGGATTACGCCGACAATAAAGGGCTGAAGCCTTCCAAAAGCGTCCGTTCAGAACTCGGGATCGACTTTAAATTTCCCTCCGGAAATATCGGGCTGACTGCCTATTACAACAGGCTGTACGATGGATTCACCAATGAATATTTTGCTTCCAGAAGGGACCAGGCCGACATCCGGATCAATTATAACGGAAACCAGACGCCTACGTTTGACGTAATCGGATATAAAAACTTGTACTACCTGCAGAATAAAATCGTCAACAGTCTTGAATCTAAAGATAAAGGCCTTGAACTGATGGCCAGTTTTACGAAATTGCCGGTAAACAATGTCAGCCTTGATATCAACGGAAGTTATATTGACACCCGGAATAATTCCAATACCGACCGTTATTTCCTGTCCACAGGTTACAGCGACGGGGCGGTTTACGGCATCTATAAATCCTATGAGCCCAAATTCAGGCAGATGAATGTGGGCGCCGCACTCAATTACCATCTCCCGAAAGCAGGCCTCGTGATTACCCTGAGGACGCAGCATTTTATCATCGATGATAAAATCAGGTACAACCCGAAGGTCCTCTATGCTTATATCAACGCCAATCTGGAAAAGGTACTCCTGACACAGGAACAGATTGATGATCCGAACCGCTTTGCAGGGATAAAGGATGCCGGTATCGACGATGAAAATGAACAGTTGGGAAAGGTTTTTCATAATTTCAACCTGAAGATTTCAAAAGATTTCCGGAACGGTTTCCGGTTCTCTTTTTATGCCAATAATTTCCTGGACCTGAAGCAGACGAGGACTACTTATATCAGTGGCAAGTACATCACAACGCTTAACAACGATATACTGAAGCTGTCTTTCGGAGCCAAAATCGAATACCAGTTCTAAAATTACCTTATAAAAATAAATGATTATGAAACACCTGTTCAGTTTTTTAATAATGGCCGTTTTCCTGGTTTCCTGCAGGGATGATGACTTCGGGAACGGAGGCAGCCTCCTTCAGCCTACCGCATTCCGGGTGGAAGTGAAATATGACGCCTCATTTGCATCGCTGCATGCCAAAAATGCCCTGGTGGTGCTTACCAATAATAACTCAGGCGATACATATTCCCGGTCTACGGATGCCAACGGTTTCGCTAATTTCACCGGCGTTATTCCCGGTACTTATAAAGTGACCGTTTCAAAGAAAATGGCATCGGATGAATTCAATATGACATTCGGATATCCTTCCACGTCTTCTGAAACCAGCTTCAACGGGATTCAGGAAAATGCGGTAATCAATGTGAATGTCCAGTCTACTTTTATTGAACTGAAAGGAGCGCGGATCGGCGATCTGCTCATCAAACAGATTTCATACGCAGGCAGCCACGCCACACAGGGGGCCAGCTTCAGGGACCAGTTCATCGAGATCTATAACAATTCAAATGAAGTGATCTATGCAGACGGGCTCTACATCGCACAGCTTTACGGCAAGCCGAACACCAATACCACAAACAACACCTACTCGCAGCCGAACGGGCAGTTCGACTGGAGCAAATCCATCGGGATGACTATGGGAAGCGCCGCAAATACGGATCATGTATACGCCGACTATGTCTTCAGGATTCCCGGATCCGGGACTCAATATCCGATCTTTCCGGGACAAAGCATGGTGATTGCTTCAAATGGTGTAAACCATAAAGCACCGCTGGTCGACAATACAGGCATGCCGGTTACGGTACAGAACCCGGCACTGACCGTAGATCTGAGTACCGCTGATTTTGAGGTGTACCTGGGTGATTTTAACCTGTCGATCGGGCAGCCGGTGTATAAATATGACATCCAGAATCCGGCAGTCAAGGACATGCAGATCGCTTATTGGGGAAGACCCGGCTACTGGAACCCCAAACAATGATTTCATTATCGACAATCCGGGAAGAGACAGTTTCGTGATCTTCCGGACCGATGCTTTTGAAAGCTTCCCGAGCTATTCCGATCCTTCATATACTGCAGTTTCCACGAACATACGGTACTATAAGCAGATTCCGAATTCCGTAATCATCGACGGGGTAGACCTGCAGCATTTCAACCCGAACTCCCAGCGTCCGAAAATGCTCAGCGCTTCCATCGATGCTTCTTCCGTCAGTTGTGACGCAGCCTTCAATTCGCAGGCCGTCATCAGGAAAACCAAGACGGAAGTTACCATGGCTAACGGTTCCAAGAGGAAAGTGCTGGAAGACACCAATAATTCTGCGAACGATTTTGTAAAACAGGCCGCCCTTCCGAGAGGCTTCCAACAATAATACCTGATGAAGTCCAAGAGTTTTTATATTATTTCTTTGCTTTCAGCCGGCTGGGTTACGGCACAGCAGAATGACAGTACCTTTATTCCGGTCAACCGGGCATATGATACGCAGTTTGAAAAGGTCTGGGAAAATCCCATCCAGTTTTCCGGGCAGAAGATTTCCGACTTTACGGAGACCCGCCTCAGTGCCACCGTGAAAGACCTCAATATGAAAAGGGTGCAGACGGCAGAAGAAAGCCATGCCTTCGGCTTTAATACCCATGGAATATTCAATATTTCCGACCGGCTCAGGCTGCTGGGGAATTTCGACTATGCGTTTACTACAGAGAAAGGCTTAGGCTACAATTTAACCCATGAAAGAACTGAAGACAAGTTTGTCCTGAATCCCAATTACCTGCTGGTCCCGAAAAGTGCGGACTGGGAAAGCCAGGATTACCGGCTGCAGGGAGGTTTATCTTACAAGGTCTGGAAAGGTCTGGAACTGGGAGCCATTGTGGATTACCGGAACCGGAGTTCTTACCGGAAATCGGATCCCAGACCTGACATCTCAACGGCAGACTATTCCGGGAAAATGTTCGGAGGTTACCGGTTCGGTCAGCATCAGCTTTCCGTATTCGGAGGATTGGGAAGGAAGTCCGAAACCTATGACCTGATTTCCGTGAATGAATCAACGAATGCACCGGCCAATCCAGACTACTATGTGAGATTTTCCAACGGATACGGGAGGCTTATCTATTTTCCGTCATATTCCGATTACAGTTACAGGACGATCGACCGGAATTTCGGGGGAGGCTACTCGTTTGAGAACAGAAAAAACTTTTTCAATGTCAATTTCAGCTACAGCACGAAAATGCAGGATCTTTTCGAGCGTGACGAAAGCAACAATACCTATTTCGAAGAAAGCCTGGAAAAGATGAAATACAGGCTCGTAAATTATCAGACCGATGCCAATTACTGGTACAAAGGAGAATATCTTGATGTGATGTCAAATATTAATTTCCAGAGTATGACCGGTGACAATTACAACAATGCCGAATTCGGCCAGAATTATAGGATGACGCTGGACCGTTTATCCACAACGAATCATTTCCTGCTCAGAGAAGGAAGAAAAATACGTTTCGGAGCCACGCTGGAAGGGATGTATAATGATTTCTCTGCCATTGACCTGCTTGGGATCACCTATAAATACGTGAAGAGTATTGACCTGAACATCAGGCTTAATAAAGATATTTTTTATACGGATTCCCGGAAAATCAATCTGGAAGCAGGTGCCGCCTCTTATTTTCCGGTAAAGGAAAGCCTTACTTATCTCCCGGCATCCTCCAATACGTTGCTGTATGATAACGTGATAGCAAATGATCATGCTTTTGATTCGACTTCAAAGCTGGGGCCGCTGCTTGGCCTGCAATTCTGTCAGAAGGTGGGCACCGGGACTGACCTGAGGGTATTTACCCGTTTTTCTGCCCTGTTTCCGCTGAATAAAGATTTTCAGCAGCATACCGGCTACAACGGAAATCCGAACCTGATATTCAATGCGGGAATATCGCTCTTTTACTAAATAATATGAAATATAAATATGTGCTGTCGCTTTCAGCGGTTCTGTTCATGGCCTATTCTTTTTCAGATTTCAATAAGGTTCAGAAAGGGTATTCGGCTGAGGAGCTGAGAGAATTGTACGGGAGCGGAGATCCGGGACGCTGGCCGGAGCCTCAGCTTTTTGATGAGGCAAAAGAAGGTTTCCGGGATATCGGTGTGCTGCCGGCACCTGGATTTCCGGAAGGCAATCCGTATTCGGAGGCCAAAGAAGAACTGGGGAAGATGCTGTTTTTTGATCCCCGCTTATCAAAGTCCGGCCAGATTTCCTGTGCCAACTGCCATGACCCGGAACTGGCCTGGGCAGACGGCAGGCGGGTAGCCTATGGGCATGACCGGCAGCTGGGAACCAGAAATGCACCTACCATCCTGAACATTGCATATGCCCGGCAGTATTTCTGGGACGGACGGGCAGCAAGCCTCGAAGATCAGGCGAAAGCACCGATTGAAAATCCGCTGGAAATGAATTTCCATTCCAGGCTGGCCGTAAAAACAATTGCCAGATTAAAGGGCTATAAAATTCATTTCCGTAAAGCTTTCGGGACGGACAGGATCACGGAAAAGCAGATTACTCAGGCGATCGCTACCTTTGAAAGGACGATCGTAAGTCCGAAATCCAGGTTTGACCGTTTCATCAGCGGCGAAAAGAAGGTGCTGACGGATTCCGAAATCAATGGACTGCATCTGTTCAGGACAAAAGCCAACTGCATCAACTGCCACAATACACCGTATTTTTCAGACCAGAAGTTCCATAACATCGGGCTGACCTATTTTGGCCGTGAATATGAAGACCTGGGTCTTTACCACATTACGAAAAAAAATGAAGACGTGGGGAAATTCAAAACGCCGACTCTCAGAGAGATCAGCCAGACGGCACCTTACATGCACAATGGCCTCTTCCCGAATCTCCGCGGCGTGCTGAACCTGTACAATGCCGGAATGCCGAATGAAAAGAGGAACCGCGACAGTCCGCTGGCACCGCACAAATCCGGAATGCTGAAAAGACTGGATCTGACAGATGAAGAACTGCGGGATCTCGAAAACTTTCTTGGCACCCTGCACAGTTACAAATACAGGATGCGCGCTCCGGAATTACCGCACTAAGAGAAGCAGAAGCTTCTCTTTTTTGTATTTTCAAAGCAGAAATTTATTCGTATCTTTTATGAAAAATGCGGCACTCTATTATTTTACTGGCAGTTCTTCTTACAGTTTCGGTATATGGTCAGGAGGTTACAGCCATCCGGAAAGCGGTTGAGCAGATCAATAAAGCCGGAAACTACACCGTGAAAACCGTTCCCAATGAGTATTTTGCCGGGAAAGGCCGGGTAACGGATAACGGTATCGAAATCAGAGGCTTTTACCGGAGTGGTGAACTTAAAAAGATGGAATATTCGGTTGGCTTATCGGCCTGGAATTACCTGACTGAATATTTTTTCGACCGTGGCCGGCTGGTTTTTGTCTATCTTAAAAAATACCGTATTTCGGGAGAAAAAGGATATCTTAAAAAGCCGGTACTGATATCAGAGTCCAGACGGTATTACGGAAACGGAAAGCTTATAAAAACGGTAGGGAAATCAGACAAAGATCAGGGAAGCACGGATGATTTCAGTCAGGCCGCTGAACTGAAAAAAGATTTGGAAGATTATCCATAGGTGGAAATCGGCAATTTCCGTACCTTTGTCAGCTAATTTTATCAATACATGCAACCCGGAAAAACCCAGACTTTACAGATTTCAGATAAAAACAGCTCAGGATGGATCCTTACGGATGAATCCGGAGAAAAAGCTTTCCTGCCAAAAATTTTCACCCATGATGATAAGGAAACCGGTGAAGATCTTGAGGTTTTCGTGTATCAGGACGACGGAAAACTGAAAGCCACTACCGAGATCCCGCTGGCTGAAGTGGATGAATTTGCCGTAATGAGCTGCGTTCAGAGCCTGCCGAGCGGTGCTTTTATGGACTGGGGAATCATCAAGGACCTTTTTATTCCATATAAACAGCAGAAAACCAAGATCATTGAAGGGAAAAGGTACCTGGTTCATCTGTATATCGATGACGAACTGGAACTGATTACTGGAACTACCAAGTTCAAAAGGAACCCGCAGTATGAGGACCTGCCGTTCAAGAAAGGGGATAAGGTGAACCTGATCATGATGAACGAAAGCGAGCTGGGCTGGAATGTGGTGGTCAATAAAAAATACATCGGGCTGATCTATGCTTCCGATGTCTTCAAAAAGCTGTATC
>JAKOOI010000303.1 GCA_022701475.1 Weeksellaceae bacterium | reverse complement strand
ACCCGACTTACTTTTCTTACTCACAATTAATTACATTTTTTTACATAAATATGTTTAACATCGAAACGTTAAGGTCAAAATCCGTAACGGAGCTGACTAAAATCTTAAAGGATTTGGGCGTTAAAGTTGCAAGAAACAGTACGGAGAATGATAAAATCTTTGCTGTTCTTGACTTTCAGGCTTCCAATCCTAAAGTTGCCAAAGAATATTTCAACGCAACGGAAATCAGTACCGCTACTGAAGAAAACCCCGCAGAGAAGCCTGCCAAGGCCCCTGCCAAAAAAGCGGCTCCGAGAAAGACTGCCACCAGAACAAAAACGGAAGCTAAAGCTCCGGCAGCACCGAAAGCGGAAACAGAGGAGAAGGCAGAAGAAGTAAAACCTGTTACCGAAGAACCGAAACAGCAAACTCCACCGCAGCAGGAGCAGAAAACGCAGGAAAATGAGGCAGAGCCTGTTACCGGTACAGAAGAACAACAGCCTGCAGCTGCCAAGAAAAAAAGAAAGAGGGTAGCCACCACCGCTACGGAAGGCCCACAGGACAAAGCGGAAGTTTCCGATACTCCGGCCACTCAGGAATCTGCTCCGTCAGAAGAAAAGCCCAATACTACCCAGCCTCCGGTTCAGGCACGTCCCCAGAAAGGCCAGCACAACAATCCGCAACACAACAACGGAAACCAGAACCGGAATCAAAATCAGAATCAGAATCAGAACCAAAACCCTAATCAGCACAACAGGCAGCAACAGCAGCATGCTGAAAGGAACGAGGAACCCAACCCTAATCAGCACCAGAACAGGCAGCAACATGCCGACAGGAGTGAGGAGCATCATCACAATCAGCATCAAAACCAGAATCAGCACCAGCACCAACACCAGCAGGAACAGAAGAAAGAATTCAGTTTCGACGGTATGGTAAGCATCGAAGGCGTTCTGGAAATCCTTCCTGATAATTACGGATTCCTGCGCTCATCGGATTTCAGCTATATCTCGTCTCCGGATGACGTATATGTTTCTACAGCCCAGATCAGAAATTACAGCCTTAAGACCGGAGATACGGTAAGAGGAATCGTAAGGCTTCCGAAAGAAGGGGAAAAATACTTCTCTTTGCTGAAACCTACGGAAGTAAACGGAAGGGATCTTGCCTTTATCAAAGACCGGGTGGCTTTCGAATACCTGACGCCGCTTTTCCCTGAGGAAAAGTTCAACCTGTCAGGAAACAATTCCACTATGGCTACAAGAATCGTCGACCTGATTGCGCCGATCGGAAAAGGGCAGCGTGCCATGATCGTAGCCCAGCCGAAAACCGGGAAGACCATGCTGCTGAAAGACATCGCCAATTCCATTGCCGCCAACCATCCGGAAGTCTATATGATGGTTCTCCTGATTGACGAGCGCCCGGAAGAGGTAACCGACATGGAACGAAGCGTAAATGCAGAAGTTATTGCTTCCACCTTTGATGAAGCCGCAGACAAGCATGTAAAGGTAGCCAATCTGGTCCTGGCCAAAGCCCAGCGGATGGTAGAATGCGGGCATGATGTCGTGATCCTTCTGGATTCTATTACAAGACTCGCCAGAGCATACAATACCGTAACGCCTGCTTCCGGAAAAGTATTGTCCGGAGGGGTGGATGCCAATGCACTGCACAAACCGAAACGGTTCTTCGGGGCCGCCAGGAAAATTGAAGGCGGAGGATCCTTGACCATCATTGCCACGGCACTGATCGATACCGGATCCAAAATGGATGAGGTCATCTTCGAAGAATTCAAGGGTACCGGTAACATGGAGCTTCAGCTGGACAGGAAGATTGCCAACCGGAGAATTTATCCGGCCATCGACCTGATCGCCTCCAGCACCCGTAGGGACGACCTCCTCCTGGATGAGGTAACCTCGCAGAGAATGTGGATCCTGAGAAAGTATCTTTCCGAAATGAACCCTATCGAAGCCATGGAATTTGTGAACAAGAATATCAGAGGAACCTTAAACAATGAGGAATTCCTGATGTCAATGAATAAATAATTGATTTAATTTTGTTAAAATGAAAAGCACGGACGCTCCTGTCCGTGCTTTTTTTATGTCTAAAGGGAAAAAATACGGACAAAATACGGAAACAGAGTAATCCGGACTCCCGGCCTCCTTAGGAGTCTGTCATCTTCACCTGTATAACCGTCAGATAGAATGAAGAAAATTTTTCTCAGGAGCTGATTCCTGCTATCCGCTATTACTCCTCGCGCCAGCCCTCTCCGATACGCTCCAACTCCAGGTGCCTTTGCTCTCCAACCCTCCAGCCCCGCTGTGGGGTAGCCGCTGCTATCAGGGCTAGGCCAGAAGCCATTCTTATGACAACAGATCTGGTAAAGGGTATCCTTCACGGGATATGGACAGGCAATTGCTCAGATTCAGGTGTTACTAATGCCTTTAAGGGTTAAAAGTCTGAAATGTTCTGTAAGGACCTGCATTTCCATAGCATTTCATACTTTCGGTGCTTTATATTTGTAATTTCTGCTTCTCTGTCATTCCTCTTTCTGTAGTCAGTGTTAAAGATTTATTAAAATAATCCCTATTTTTTGAATCTCATGTATTTATGGTTAAATTTGAGTAATAACATTAAAAAATAACATTATGTCATTTGAACTGCCTACACTGGGATATGCTTATGATGCATTAGAACCTACCATTGATGCCAAAACAATGGAAATCCACCATACAAAACACCACCAGGCCTATGTTGATAATTTAAACAACGCCATCAAAGGAACGGATCTGGAAGGAAAATCCATTGAAGAAGTTTGCCAGACCGGAACTGACAAGCCGGCCGTAAGAAATAACGGCGGCGGACATTTCAACCATACGTTATTCTGGGAAATCCTGACTCCGGGCGGAAGCAAGGAGCCGGTAGGGAACGTAAAATCAGCAATCGAAAACTATGGCGGACTGGAGAAATTCAAAGCCGATTTTTCCGATGCTGCAAAAACAAGATTCGGTTCAGGATGGGCATGGCTGGTAAAGAATGCTGACGGTTCCGTAGCCGTAACCTCCACTCCGAACCAGGACAATCCGCTGATGCCTGTAGCAGATGTTAAGGGAACTCCGGTACTGGGGCTTGACGTTTGGGAACATGCGTATTACCTGAATTACCAGAACAGAAGACCTGACTATGTTTCCGCATTCTTTGATGTGGTAAACTGGGATAAAGTGGAAGAATTATTCAACAAATAATTTTTTAACTGTTTTATAAAAGAAAGGGTTCAGCATTGCGCTGAACCTTTTTTAGTATCTGACCGTATCACTTCCGCTGAGCCCGTTCATCCGCAGGCCGTACTTCCAGTTCACATACGCAAACACCTGATACAGCTTATATTCAAACTTTAATCCGTAGTTTTCTTTCGGATCATAATCTATCGACGACTCAATGATGTTCCGGTACCTTCCGGAAGTGTAATACGAATTCCATTCGCTTACCAGCAACGTATTCCTGTTTTTCAGCGAAGCTTCTGAGTACTGGCCGACGGGTTTGGCGATAGCATTTAAAAAATAATCAAATTGGGTATCAATCACCGTAAGATCCCATTCCCCGTCTTCGTTCTTT
>JAKOOI010000234.1 GCA_022701475.1 Weeksellaceae bacterium | reverse complement strand
TATACATCTTTACCGAATTTAGCCCTGAAATCAGCTGCGAAATGGATGGCATGAACCACTGCTTCCGCATCATCTGCATTCACATGCATTACAGGAGATTCCGTTACTTTTGCGATATCGGTACAATACGTGGATGATCTTGCATCCATATAATTGGTGGTAAATGACACCTGGTTATTCACTACGATATGAACCGTACCTCCGGTCCTGTAGCCTTCCAGCGTCATCATCTGGGCCACTTCATAAGCAATACCCTGACCTGCCAGAGCACCATCGCCATGAATGATGATCGGCAATACTTTAGAATAGTCCTTGTATTTATCATCCACTTTAGCGCGGCAGATCCCTTCTACCAGGGCAGCTACGGTTTCAAGATGCGAAGGGTTCGGCGTTAAATTAATCGAAACTTCCTCACCGGAAGCCGTTTTTATTTTTTTGGATGAACCTAAATGATATTTTACGTCGCCGGAGAACACGTCTTCTTCAAATTCTTTTCCTTCAAATTCCGAAAAGATCTGCTTGTACGATTTGCCGAAGATATTGGAAAGTACGTTCAGTCTTCCCCTGTGCGCCATTCCCAGCACCACTTCGTCAACACCCAGTTGGGAAGATCTTGAAATCAGCTGGTCCAGCGCAGGAATCAGGGTTTCCCCTCCTTCCAGGGAGAATCTTTTCTGACCGACGAATTTGGTATGAAGATAATTTTCAAATGCTACCGCCTGGTTCAGTTTCAGCAGGATTTCAGTTTTTTCATTGGCAGAAAGGTTCGGATGATTTTCGTTTACCTGCAGCCACTGTTTGATAAAATCTTTTTCCTCAACGTTATTGATGTGCATGTATTCTACCCCGATGGAATCACAGTAAATATTCTCCAGGTGGGTAATCAGTTCCTGCAAGGTCGCAGGTCCTTTCATTCCCGTTTCAACGGCACAGTTGAATTTGGTAGTCAGATCAGACCTGTCGAGACCGAAGTTTTCGATATCCAGCGTCGGTGTATAATGTCTTCTTTCTCTTACGGGATTGGTCTTGGTGAACAGATGCCCTCTCGTCCTGTAGGCTTCGATCAGGTTAACCACCTTGAACTCCTTTTTGATGTGCTCGGGAACCTCACCGTTTGACGCAGCCTGTGATGCCTGCTGTACTACCGGGGCTGAAGCGGCCGGAGCCTGAACATACTGAATGTTTTCGTCATCGCCATAGTTCTCCAATGCAAAATCGAAGCCCTGAAAGAAAGCTTTCCATGATGGCTCCAGAGAATCCGGGTATTTTAAGTACTGTTGGTATAAATCCTCAATTAACTGAGAATGAGCTGCGTTTAGGAATGAAAATCTGTCCATTATTACAGTTTATCTGTTATTAAAATTTGTTAGTAGAATTAAGCATCAAATTTAATAAAAAAAACCGACTTTATCCGGACTGCCTTTCTTAAAAAAACCATAAAAGGCGCATTTTGATTTAAATCACTTAAATACTGATAATGAGAGCTTCATATTAACCTCCTGATCCTCTGCCGGCCGCTCGATGAAAGTCTGGCGGATGTCATTGAACCTCATCTCCTCTTTTTTAGCTTTCTGGATAAGCTGCTGGATCGCCTTCGTTCTTCCTGCATAGTTTCCCTTATAATACATGATGTAATTCTGCGTGGGACTCAGGGACCTGAAACTGAAGTTATTATCCGTAAGACCGAATTTTTTGGAAAGGGGGATTCCGAGAAAGTAGGAAACTTCTTTGTCTTTATAATTGTCGGCATCCGTGATCAGCACCGGAAACCCGAATTCATCGTCTTTTTTACCCAGATCCATCGTGATGTAATTGTACATTTTATTGTAATTCATCACGATATTCTTATATAATGATTCTTTCTTATTGGAAGCACTTACGTTGATGCCGAGCAGCAGTTTTTCCTCCTCATTTTCCACCATGATGCTGTCGTACCTGATGGCAGCCATCTGATTGTCTTTCTCTACTTTATTGCCCAGGACATTTTTAAGATTCAGCATGCTTTTATCGATGTTTTCGGCAAAACGGTCTTCCGTCCAGAAATTTTCCACCCGCTGCAGCACAGAGAGTTTTGGGGTATGTACCATCCAGGTAATCTTTGTTTTTTCAGCAGAAACAGCCTTGAACTTGACATCCACTAAAGTAGGATTTTCATTACGGTCTTCAAACAGCTGGTACCTCAGTGTTTTGTTCGGGTTTTCGTACCGGATAAACATTTCACCGCCGGTTTCGTTTTTAGGGTCTGCATAGCTGATGGAGCTCCCCTGCCCTTCGTATGGCGTATAATAATCGATATCAATGGTTTTGGAGCTGGTAAAAAAATTGTTCCACCGGGTAAAATGCTGCAGGTTATTGAACTGGCTGAATACCTTCTCAACAGGATAGTCGATTTCCTTCTCTATCCTGAAGTTCTTGCTTTCTTCCACGAAGTAATACATCGAAACTGTATAAGCCCCGATCATCAGGACCGCCAGTACCGCTATGATTTTAAAAAAACGCATGGCACAAATGTATAGAAAATAACAAAAGTGACCAATAATTGGCCACTTCAGTTGTTGTATTTGTTTAAATTATCCTATATGTGTTCCGTGGGTAATCACGGCTCCTTTTTTAACCACAATGATACCGTCCTGTACAGAGTAAGTCCCGTAATCGCCGTCCTGAAGGTGCTTTCCGCCGATAATGCGTACATTGTCGCCGATGTTGCAGTTCTTATCCAGAATTGCTTTCTCAATATAGCAGTATTTCCCGATTCCCATGCTCGGGCGTCCTTCCCGGTCGTTATTGACAATCTCCTTGGTATCCTGATAGAAATCAGATCCCATGACAAATGAATTCACAATAGTGCTTCCTTTATCGATGCGGGTCCTGTTGCCGATTACCGAATTCTCAATTTTATCAGCCATGATAATGCATCCGTCTCCAAAGACTGCTTTACTCACGTATGATCCGTTGATCTTGGAAGGCGGAAGCATCCTTGCCCTGGTATAGATCGGGGAAGAAGAAAATAGATTGAATTGAGGAAAGTCCTGGCAGAGATCCAGATTGGCCTCGTAGAAAGACTCAATAGTTCCGATATCGGTCCAGTACCCTTCGTACTGGTAGCTCAGCGTCGTGTATTTCCCGATGGAATTCGGGATAATGTCCTTACCGAAGTCATCTCCTGCGCCTTCTTCAAACATTTTCTTCAGGATGCTTTTGGTAAAAATATAGATTCCCATAGACGCCAGGTATTCTTTCCCTGCATGCTTGTTTTCATCCGAAACTTCAGACTGCAGGCCGTCCAGCATATCATATCCCGGCTTTTCTACAAATGAGGTAATGTTGCCTTCATCGTCCGAACTCAGGATACCGAATCCGGTAGCATCCTTGGCATTTACAGGAATGGTGGCGATGGTTACGTCACCGCCTTTTTCGATATGGAAATCCAGCATTTCCTTGAAGTCCATCTGGTACAGCTGGTCACCTGAGAGGATCAGGATATAATCGTAATCATACTTATCAAGGTGCTTCATCGACTGCCGTACCGCATCAGCTGTTCCCTGGTACCAGCTTTCGTTTTCCACATTCTGCTCTGCAGCAAGGATATCCACAAACCCTTTACTGAAAATATCAAAATGATATGAGTTTTTAATGTGTGAATTCAGTGAGGCCGAATTAAACTGCGTGAGCACCAGGATCTTGTTCATCCCGGAGTTTAGACAATTGGAAATAGGGATATCTACCAATCTGTATTTACCTGCGATCGGTACGGCAGGTTTT
>JAKOOI010000217.1 GCA_022701475.1 Weeksellaceae bacterium | reverse complement strand
GCAATCGGCTCTATCATAAGTACGGTATCGGTTGTCTGCATACTTGTAAAGTGTTTTGGTTGTTAAAAAAAGGTATAAAAGTCCATCAGCCCATAATAGCTCAGCGTCAGGAACAAAGTATCAATCAGCCCGTGCACGATGATATTGATCCAGATATTCTGAAACCTTGCATAAATAAACCCGAATGCCAGTCCATAAATAAAAGTCTGGATAAGTCCTGAGGTGCCCTGATACAGATGTGGAATGCAGAACATCACCGCACTGATCAATATCATGACCGCTTTATTGCTGCCAACAATCCGCTTAAGCTGGGCAAAAGCAAAACTCCGGAAGAGAAGCTCCTCACCTACGGCTGCACTGATCCACATGCCGGAAAGCCATTTAAAATACAATCCTGCATTTCCTTCTATCGGCTTGAACAGGGAATAATCCGCAGGTTCATTCAGGATCCTGCTGATAACCGGCTGCAAGATAAAGTCCATTGCCAGTTCCATGATCAGATAGCAGGCCAGAATGATCTTTACTTCCCGTAATCCGGTTTTCCTGAAGTGCAATGCTTTCAGGTTTCCGTCCTGAAGATAGGTAAAAAACATGATGGCTATTATAATCACACAGAAGGTATAGGGAAACTTCGTCAGCGGATTATAGATCAGAGAAAAAGCAGCAGCCAGAAAAAACAGCGACATCCACCTGCTGTTCATTATTTTTGGTTTCATCATTTGTATTGTTTTTTTATTATTCACGTATCAACGGCATGGTAGAGCACCTCAGCAGGCCTCCCATTTTGGATATTTCACGGTAAGGGATTTCTTCCACCGTCATCCCCCATTCATTTCTCAGGTGATTGTTCATCTGGATGAAAGCTTTGTCGGAAACTACAATCTCCGGAGAAATGGAAAAGATATTCGGGCACATCTCGAACATTTCCTCATCGGTGACATGGAAGCAGTTTTCTTCCCCGAAGATATCGATGATGAGGCGGTAATCGCTTTCATCCACGAATCCGTTTTTATAGATAATGCATTTGTCCTCTCCCACCGGATTAAAGGTGCAGTCCAGATGAAGGATCCCTTCATACGGAATCCTGTCATTTTTCTTCAGCTCCAGATCGATGATCCTTTTTTTCGGGAAATATTCTTTCAGGATCTCAATCGCATACTCGTTGGTCCTGGCGGTTTTATAGCTCCGGTAGTCTTCGCTGAAACAGGTTCCGATAAACAGGAAATCATTCCATACGATCACATCCCCGCCTTCAATATGGGCCGTCTCCGGCAGATTGATGATTTTACGCCACTCTACCTGTTTGAAAATATTCCTGTAGGCATCCTGTTCATCTGCGCGGTCTGAGATCACATTGGAAATAATCATTTTATCATCGATCACAAATGCCACATCCCGGGCAAACACCTGGTTATAGTTTTCAATAATACTGGGCCGGAATACTTCAACTCCATGTTTTTTCAAAACGTTTTCAAAGGCATCCATTTCACTGATGATATCCTCTTCTTTGGGATAGATGTTATTCTCAATGGAATGGTAAGATTTGGCATCATAGCTTTCGGCCAGCACAGGTATGCCGCCAAGAGAATTCGGCTGCCCCAAAACAACTGATTTCAGCCTTCCCGTTTCGTTCTTGATATTTAGTTTCATAAAGGTTTATGCAATGCTGCAAATATAAGTAAAGACGTGTATCTGCAAAACTTTTAAGCGTATTTTAGGGACTTATTCCCTCCCTATTCTGTAAATTGATTATGCCGTAGTTTTTTCGCCGCGAATGTCTGAAAACCATTGCATTTTATTACTGCCAAAGAGGTTTTTACAGATAATTTTATCTGACAGAAAATTACAGGATTTTTAAAAGGATTTTTGGGCCTGATCTATTATTTTTTTTCATACATTAGTGATATAATTTTCATGGAAATTAACAGCTATATTATTAACAATCAAATAACAAAATCATGAACAGAAGAAACCCTGTGCTAAAGAATGCACACAAACTGAGCCGAGAAAACCAGAAATCCATTGCAGGCGGCATTAATCCTGCCGGGCGCAGATGCTGCGAGTGGGACGAATCCGGTAAATGCTATATCTGGACGTGCGACCGTTGTCAGTGCCCATAAAAATTACATAACAGACTTTCCGGTATATGGGCAGCCTGTTTTCAAATTGGCCTTCCGGTTCATAAAGTTAGATGTCATGGACGGGAAACCACAATGCATAAAAAATCCTGAAGCAGGCTTCAGGATTTTATGATTATAATAACGATAGGTTATGTTTATCTGTTTACCATATCGATATAGTCTCTTTTCTGAGCTCCCTGGTATACCTGTCTCGGTCTTCCGATCGGGTCTCCTTTGATTCTCATTTCTTTCCACTGGGAAATCCATCCCGGAAGTCTTCCCAATGCGAACATTACCGTAAACATTTCGGTAGGGATACCTAATGCCCTGTAAATGATTCCTGAATAGAAGTCCACGTTCGGATACAGCTTTCTTTCTACGAAATACTCATCTTCCAGCGCCACTTTTTCCAGCTGCATCGCAATATCCAGTGCTTTGTCCTGGATTCCCAGTGCATTCAGGATATCATCGGCTGCTTTCTTGATGATTTTAGCTCTCGGGTCAAAGTTCTTGTATACCCTGTGTCCAAAGCCCATCAGACGGAAGCTGTCGTTTTTATCTTTTGCTTTAGCAACCCATTTGTTTACATCACCGCCGTCTTTTTCAATCAGCTCAAGCATTTCGATAACCGCCTGGTTGGCTCCGCCGTGAAGCGGTCCCCAAAGTGCGGAAACCCCTGCAGAAACGGAAGCAAATAATCCGGTGTGTGCAGATCCTACCATTCTTACGGTAGAAGTGGAACAGTTTTGCTCATGGTCTGCGTGAAGGATCAGTAATTTATCCAATGCCTGAACCACTACAGGATCGATTTCGAACTCCTGATTCGGCATTCTGAAAGCCATTTTGTAGAAGTTTTCTACATAATTCAGGCTGTTATCGCCATGGTTAATCGGCAATCCCAGGGTTTTTCTGTAAGTCCATGCGCAAAGATGAGAAAATTTGGCAATCATCAGCTCGGCAGCAAGGTCCATCTCTTCTTTAGAATTTACGTTTACCGCTTTAGGATTGAATGCGGTAAGGGCGGAAGTTAAAGAGGACAAAACGCCCATAGGGTGTGCAGAACGAGGAAAAGCATCGATGATTTTTTTCATCTCCTCTGCTACGAAGTTATATTTTTTGATATTGGATTCAAAAGAGCTGTATTGATCCTGGGTTGGAAGATCGCCATGAAGCAAAAGGTACATTACTTCGGTGAAGTTGGATTTATCAGCAATCTGTTCGATCGGGTATCCTCTGTAGAAAAGTTCACCCTTGTCACCGTCCAGGTAAGTAATGTCGCTTAAGGTAGCGCCGGTGTTTTTGTATCCCAGATCCAAGGTGATAAGACCGGTCTGGTCTCTTAATTTTGAAATATCGATTCCTCTGTCTCCGATCGTACTGTCTACGATGGGATATTCATACGAATTACCGTCGTAATTCAATATTACTTTGTTGTCTGACATTATTTTAATTTATTTTTTCTAAATATACTACTTCTTACAAAATACGGCAAACAAAAAATTTCGCTTGCCGTAATTTATAAATTCAATGAATTATCTTTTAATCTTAAAGGCATCCAATCCCGGGAAGACGGCCGTTTCACCCAAAGCTTCCTCAATTCTGAGCAGCTGGTTGTATTTTGCCATCCTGTCTGATCTGGAAGCAGATCCTGTCTTGATCTGTCCGCAGTTCATGGCAACGGCCAGGTCTGCAATGGTAGAATCTTCAGTTTCCCCTGATCTGTGGGACATTACGGAAGTGAATTTATTATGCTGCGCCATCTGAACGGCAGCCATGGTTTCTGAAAGGGAACCGATCTGGTTCACCTTTACAAGGATAGAGTTGGCAATTCCTTCGTTTACCCCTCTGGAAAGTCTTTCTACATTGGTTACGAATAAATCGTCACCTACCAGCTGAACTTTGTCTCCGATTTTATCCGTCAGCATTTTCCAGCCTTCCCAATCGTTTTCCTGCATTCCGTCTTCAATGGAGATGATCGGGTATTTTGCAGCCAGTTCCGCTAAATAAGAAACCTGCTCGCTGCTGGAGAATTGGGCGGCGTCCGGAGTCTGGAATTTCCTGTAATCATAAACTCCGTCTTTATAGAATTCAGAAGCAGCACAGTCCAATGCGATCATGACATCATCGCCCGGTCTGTATCCTGCTTTTTCAATAGCCTGAAGAAGTGTATCAAGGGCATCCTCAGTTCCTGAGAATGTAGGGGCAAAACCACCTTCGTCTCCTACGGCCGTGGAAAGGCCTCTTGAATGAAGGATTGATTTCAGGTTATGGAAAATTTCAGTTCCTTTTCTCAGCGCATGAGAGAAAGAGTCTGCTTTTACCGGCATTACCATAAATTCCTGGAATGCGATCGGCGCGTCAGAATGCGAACCACCGTTGATTACGTTCATCATCGGAACAGGAAGGGTGTTGGCATTCACACCGCCTACATATTTGTACAACGGCATTTTCAATTCTGCAGCGGCAGCTTTGGCAGCTGCCAGGGAAACCCCTAAAATAGCATTAGCGCCGAGGTTTCCTTTATTTTTAGTTCCGTCCAGGTCAATCATAATCTGATCGATGAAATTCTGGTCATATACCGGAAGTCCAACCAGTTCGGGAGCAATTACCTCTCTTACATTTTCTACGGCTTTGGAAACCCCTTTCCCCATCCATTCAGAACCGCCGTCACGCAGTTCCACTGCTTCATGTTCCCCTGTAGACGCTCCGGAAGGTACTGCTGCACGCCCCATGGCGCCGCTTTCCGTGAATACATCCACCTCAATCGTAGGATTCCCTCTGGAATCTAAAATCTGTCTCGCTTCTATGTAAGAAATGTAACTCATTATTCTTTTTTTTATAGTTCAGACAAATTTAATCAATTTTTAATGGCTGGGAACAACTGAAGGGTAATTTATACGTTTATTCAGAGTTAAATTTAAGTTAATTTGAGATGACAAAGAAAAACCTTCACTTAAATTTTCTTTAAAATGAAGGTCTTCTTTTTCTTGATTAATTATTTATCACTGATTTTTCTCCTGGTTCCGATACCGCTGAGAAATGAGAGTCCTGCCATCACATTTCCATTTTTTATGATATTATTGTCAAAATCTTTACCTAACGATAGTGTCAAATGTTGATTGTTAAATATCGCATAGTCTAAATTCAGAACACATTTCCAAGTAGGTTTTAAATCGGATCCTGAAATAAAGCTTCTGTATAAACCTTCTACACTTCCTGTAAATTTTGAATCTTTAGGTGAATATTCATATTTTACACCGGCATCAAAAGTGGAGAAGTTTCCATTCGGCTTAAAGTCTTCAACAGTCATCCAATCACTTTTCGGATTATACATATAACGCATTAAAAATAATGGTGTTCCCGATTTTTCAAATGCATATCCTAAAACGGTCCATAAACCTGCATTATATACTCTGGAATTATTAAATTGCTTTTCTCTGAATTGAAGACTTGTCCCGCCTGCAATATCTAATAGAAGTCCCTCACGCACAATTTTAAAGTTTTTTTGGATGGCTTGAATCTCGGCTATACTCTCTACATATTCCTGACTTTCCTTTTCTCTGATCTTTTTAACTATCGGACTAAGCTCACCTATTCTATCATTAAGTTTCAGAAGCAGATTATTATACTCTTGTAAAAGTTCTTCTGAGTTCTTTTTCAAACGATCAGATTCTATCAGTTTCATTATTGCCTCCATCTTAGTTTTGTAATCTATCACTTTTTCATCATTAAAAATAATATCTTCATCCGTTACATCTTTCGCTATTACTTTTGCATTTTTGGTTAGTAATTTTTTTAACAAAGCATGTTTCGTATAAGTTTCATTGTTTGCATTACCTCGCAGGACAGAAAATTTAAACCCTACTGCTGAATAAATAGAATTCCCAATCATTTTTTCTGCATTATCATCCATATTCTTAACAGCAAATGATACAACGAACGTCTGAGGAATTGAATGTGCATTTGTCAGCATTTCAGAAATAGATTTGTCACTTTTATTTGGAGATATCCAATATGGCGCTACATCTACTGAAAAAGAACCTTTTTCGATAAAATTGAAGGGAAGATTCTGCAATCCTACCATTAAAGTTGCTACATCTGTTGGTCTATTGATTTCACTATTGGCAACTCCTAATAGACTTGATGCAGGAGAAGCCGGGGCTTGTAACAATTCTGGGCTTACCTGTCCCAAAAAAAAGTTTGAACCCAAAATTAATAATACATAGATTGTTTTCATGGTCATGTTTTTTTATATAAAATCTATAAATGCCACAAACGCCGTTACTCCAACATGGTCTATTTTCGAAGACACATGATACTCTGCATCTTTATATCCCCCTGCGAATGTAATGGTAAACATACAAGGAATTCCTTCCTCACCGGAAACACTTCTTACAATTTTTATACGTTTTCCAAACAAGTCTTTATTCTCACCAACTGTTACTGTTGTACCATCAGGAATTTCATGTACCTCTCCATTTAATTTGTACTGTGCATTTCCTGCAGTAACAATACCTGTAATCGAAGTCCTTAGAGAAACATCTCCTCCTACTAAATCAAGCACGTTATACTGTGCATAAAATACTGAACGCTCTCCCAGACTATACTTTACAAGTTCTTTTGGAGTTAAAGCGATCACACTGTTTTGTCCTGTTTTTTTTGCCATGATTTTTAATATTAAAATTTCCACCTCAAAGTTCCCATAAAAACAAACCGCGGTCAATTACACAAACGGATGATTTACAATAAAAAACAGCACCATAAAATGATGCTGTTTCTATTTCAATCTCAATGATTTTACAATTCTATCCTGAAAAACAGGTGCGTTCCGTTTTCCGTGGTGACTTCGCAATGCCCGTTCTGTTCCTGCATCCGGCGCTTCATATTGCGTAAGCCGTTACCTTCAGGGTTGCCGGGATCGATGCCGACTCCGTTATCCGAAATTTTCATCATAAATTCCTTTTCCTGCTGGATAAATGAAAGGATCAATCTGTTGGACCGGCTGTGTTTGTAAGCATTATTTAAGGCTTCTTTCAGGCATAAAAAAAGGTTGCGCCGCTGTTCCGTCGTGATAGTCGTTTCCTGAATGACATTTTCATTTTCAATGTGAAGGACAATGGTTGTTTTTTTGAGGAAGTTTTGCGCGTAGGATTTAGCATAGCCGATAAAGCTTCCCAAGGTATCATTTCCTGAATTTAAGCTCCAGAGCATTTCGCGCATGGAAAGGTTCATTTCTTCAGAGGTTTTCAGGAGTTCGTCGATGTCACTTTTCAGATCTTCGTTTTCGGCCCGCTGTTTTAAGAATTCCGCCTGGAGTTTAAGGGCAGAAATTCCCGCTCCAAGATCATCGTGCATGTCGTGGGAAATACGTTCGCGTTCTTTTTCGATCAGTTTTTGTTTTTCGAGTTCTTTTTGGAGGAGCTGGTTTTGGTGTTCGGATTCTTTGAGCTGGTTTTCTTTCAGATATAAAAGCTGTTTTCTGTTGTACATTAATACAATGAAAATTGTGAAAGCAACCAAAAGTATCACTAAAAGTAATGCGATTAAAAAAATAAGTTTTATTTCTGAGGGTAGAGACTTCATCTTTTACTCATTAGGTTATATTTATGTAAAGCAATATAAAATAAGCCACCACATACAATATTAATTATATTTAATATTTGTTTCAACAATTTCAGAAATGGTTTATCAACTTCATTCAGCAGATACATAGGAATAATTCTGAAAAGGAAAAAACAGCTCCATAAAAGTATCGATATTGAGATCCAAAAAATGGGATCGTCTGTAATTTTCGATTTATTGATATTATTTAACTTATAACTGCACCAATACAATACCTGTAGTATGTTGATAACACAATACGTGATAGCAATATTCAAATTATATTTATCAATATAAAAAAGTTCAATATTCAAGACTATTATTATTAAAACTATAACAGATAATACAACAGCTATATTTTTGTTTTTAGTATGTCGAAAATAAAAAATGACAAAATAGAAAATATTGAAAATGTTCAGATAGTTATACTGAATTGATCTGGTTGAAATAACATTAATTTCTGAAAAATAATCTACCGCAAAATTTATAATCAAATACAATATAAAATAGTTTTGAGAGGATAATTTTCTTCCTCTCAAAACTATGATGCCTTTTATCAAGACAATAAAAGAAATTATATAGTAAGCTGTAATAAGCATTTTATGGCTCTAAACTTCCCTGGTCGTAATATGGGAAGTGTGTACTAAGTAATTGTTTACTATTATCTGATGGCATCGTTGCAAGGTATATTGACTGTTTCTCTCCTCCAGAACTTACCGTTTTTTTTCCAATACACGGTATGAATTCAAGCCTGGAGATACTTTTTTTAAGGCAACCTTCCAGGTACATATGTATTCTATCAATATACTGTTTTACGAGAATCAACTCGTAACGTATAGAGTTTGCTACATATTTGTCATCTGATGCATTAGTAAGAATTCCCCCTAAATTCGTACAATCAAATTTTTTCAATTGAGATACATTTACCTCATAAAATCTATTCAGGTTGAAAACAAAATAATGTTTATCCGGCTTTGTTTGATCTGATGCTTCGTGGAAGGATAAGGTTGCATATAAGTATCCTTCTATACTTTTCAGTGAGGATTGATTTTCAGGTATCATCCCAGAGAATTCACTAATTGTACTATTTTTAAGTTCTCTAAAAGAGATTTTCATTGTTTTATATCCTTCATTCAAATGGTCTCTGACAAGGATTTGAAATAATTGAAAATCTATGTATAATTCCTGACTAATATCAGGAGCCAGCTGTTCAAACAATGTTCTGTTTTTTAAAAATTCGTCATCTCCTATAGGATGGCTTAAGAAAAAAATTATCCCACTCCTTGTAATATAATTCTTGATCAGTTGCTCACGCTCCGTAAATTCTTTCATTTCATAGAAGTCTTTAATAGTTCCTCCCTTTTGTATTGCAATAATAGCAGCTTCGAGAGCACATTCAAAATCAAAAAATTTCTTTTCCATGTTTTCTAGTTTTTAAAACGGTTAAATTTATTGACAGCCTCCACTTTGTTACTGACGTGAAGTTTTCTGTAGGTATTTCCGATATGTTTTTTAACGGTATCGATGCTGATGCATTTCCGGTCGGCGATTTCCTTATACAGAAGTCCTTCCGACAAAAGTTGAAGGACTTCTTTTTCCCGTTCCGTAAGATCATCGAAGCCCTCTGCTTCCGGCGATTTCATTTCGAAATGACTAAGTACCTTACGGGCGATGGAGAAGCTCATCGGGGCGCCGCCGTTACAGACATCGCGGATCGAAGAAAGAATTTTATCCATACTTTCTCCTTTTACGAGGTATCCTAAGGCTCCTGCTTTCAGGGAACGGAAGACTTTTTCATCGTCTTCGAAGCTGGTGCACATGATAAACCGTGTACCGGGCATCTGCCGCTTCAGTTTTTCCATGATTTCAATGCCCTGCATGTCCGGCAGCTGGATATCCATCATCACCACTTCCGGAGCGCTGCCCGGAAGCCCTGCCAATGCATCACTGCCGTTATGGAACTGGGCAACAACATTCATGTCATCCTGATAATTGATGACCTTTTTCAACGCGTTGTTGTAGTTTTTCTCGTCTTCTACGATGGCTATGGAGATGCTCATGCTGATGTGGTTTAAGACAAAGGTAAACAAGTGGTAAAATGCAGTCAATTACCCGAACGGGTAATTTTCAAAGTTTTGAGTCCGGTCCATTGTTTTAGTTTTTGTTTTTATTAAATTTAATAAAATTTTCAATACAATCATAAATCAATACCTAAAAAATAAAACTATGAAAAAAAGATTCCTGTTGGCAGGAAGCGCACTGCTCCTCACATTTACCGGCTGTAAGAAGAATGAAAGCGGAAACAAAAGTGTCATCCGGGAGGAAAGCTCCGAAACTTCGGTGACGGACAATAACGGCAGAACAGATTCCGTTACCACCCGTTCTACCGTGACGGAGGTAAACGGGCAGAAAACCGAGAAGGTAAGCAATGTATATAAGGCAACAGACGGCACACTGGTAAAGGTAGTCTTTGAAACCACACCGAAAGAAAGCACAGTAGCCATCACGAGCAATAAGAAAACATTTACCCTTAAGCAAACGGAAACTACAGGTGATGAGACCGTTTATAAAAAAGACGATATGACCGCCCGTGTAAAAGGAGACAGCCTCCATCTGGAACAGGGTAGCAATATTATCGAACTGAAAAAGACCAAGATTTAAATAACAAGGCCTCCATCCCGATGAAGGCCTTTTTGCAGCTGTCTGCTGGTTATATCTTTTTTAGCAATGAACCGTTGATCCATCCGTACAGCGGCTCTCCACCGGCAGGGTTTCTGAGCACATAAACATGAAACCATCCTGACCGGCTTTCCACAAATTCCACAGGTGTGCCTACCGGGAGTTTTGCCAGGCTCTCGAATGCAGTACCTGCACCGGCCCTGATGTTAGTATGATCAATAATCACTTCATAAACATCGGCAGTATCATCCTGCCTTCCCAACAATTTTGCCCTGAAGCTTTCCATGGGAAATGCAGGTCCGGGATCATTTTTCCGGAGCGGTGCGATGTCATCATGCCCGAGGATCTCCCTGATCTTGTAGTGCTGCATAATGAGTTTGCAGACCTTCAGGCAGGCATCCATCTGCTTTTCCGGGAAAATATGCCAGTACGACATTTCTTTTTCGTGCTTATGCCGTGCCTCGAGTACGGCATCCTTAAGGTATTCTTTTCCGAACCAGGCGTAATACCGGTCATTTACTTTGGTCAGTCTTCCCGGATTGTCCAGTTCAATGCCAATGGAAAAATTATTGAATCCTTTGCAGTCTGCCCACCGGCTGACTCCGGCATGCCATGCTTTCCTGTTGAATTCTACCATCTGGATGATCTTTCCATCCTGACCGATGACGAGATGGGCAGAAGCATCTGCTTCGGGATTCTTGAACCAGGTAACGGAACTTTCGGCACTTCTGCCGGCCGTGAAGTGGATAATAATGGAATCAGGAACCATTGGTCCCCCTTTATTGGGGCTTGGCACAAAACTGATGTTTTCGGAAGATACCGTTTTGGCTAATTTTTCATTGACGATTTTCATGACTGGTATTTTTTAGATTTATCATTTCCCTGGATACCACTACAAATAAAGTACCTTTCAGATACAAAAAAACCGCTCAGAAAACTGAACGGTTTTTTTGTATCTGAATGAATAAATCTTATCCTTCAATTTTCTTTTCTATGGTATAAGCAGGAGTAACCAAGTTATTTAACTTTTAGCAATCTGTCTTATAAAACGGATGGTGATTTTTACATTGATAAA
>JAKOOI010000530.1 GCA_022701475.1 Weeksellaceae bacterium | reverse complement strand
TGGTTCTGCTGGCCCTGGCCCTGGTCTTTCTGGTCCTTGGGACCTCCTTTCTGGTCGTTCTGCTGCTGGTCTTTCCCGCCGCCGCCTTTCCCGGAATTGTTTTTCTGCTGCTTCTGCTGCTGGTTTTCCTTATCTTTCAGCTTGGCAATTTCGTAATTCTTCCGTGTGGCTTCGCTGTATGGATTTTGCTTCAGCGATTGTTTATAAAACTCGGCAGCCTTGTCCGGCTTCTGGAGCTGCATATAGGCGTTCCCGAGATTATGCAGGGCTGCGGATTTGTCCGCAAGGCTTTGAGAAAGCCGCTGCGCTTTTTCAAATTCTGCTTTGGCCTCTTCATATTTCTTGCTTTTGTAAAGCGCATTTCCCAGATTGTAATGGGCTGTAAAATCCTTGTCGTTTTTTTTAATAGCCTCCAGGTAACGGGAAGAAGCACCATCGTAATCTTTTTTGCTGAATTTCTCATTGCCTTCATAGACCAGCGTCCTGTAATTTTCCTGGCCAAACAGGCAACCGGAACACAGGAAAGCAGTAATAAACGACAAAAAAAAGATTTTAGTATTCATCAGTTGCAAAATTATTCCTTTATATGTTAATAAACAGGCTTTTAATTGTTAAAGTTGGGTTAAAGTAAATGCTTGTACCCTGCGGAATTCAGGCGATCAGATATTGAAATCCCTTTTCGGATTAAAAATATAGATCAGGAAAAAGAAGAAAAGGGAAACAGCCAGGAAATACTGATAATAATGAATCGCATTCTGGGATTTTACCAGCGTTTCCGAAGAACCGGTTTTCTTTTTCAGCGCGTCGATGATCATATCCGGGCCCTCATCGATACTGTTACCGTCGATGTATGATCCACCGGTTGCATCGGCCATCTTTTTCAGGGCTTCCGTCTGTCTTTTGGAAACTACGGTCTGCCCGGACATATCGCTTTTATATCCCATCAGCTGGCCGAACTGGTATTCCGGAATCGGTGCTCCTTCATTGGAACCGATGCCTACCGAGGTAATCATGATGCCTTCTTTATTGGCAAGCCGGATGGCCGCCTCGTCATTTCCTTCATTATCTTCCCCGTCGCTCAGCAAAACTACTTTCCGGGCGTCTTTGCTCACGTTCCTGAATTTTTCAGCAGCTTCTTTGATGCCGTTTAAAAAATCCGTTCCTTGGATCTGCATTGAATTCGTTTCGATTCCGCTGATGTAGGTCTCAGCAGAAGTATAGTCGGTAGTCAGAGGCATGATAGAAGTGGCCTGGCCTGCAAAAATAACAATCCCCACTTTATCATTCGTCATTTTCTGCATGGTCCGGATCATCAGGTTTTTGGCTTCCCCCAAACGGCTCGGGCTGATATCTTCCGCATTCATCGAATTGGAAACATCCAGCAGGAAGATCACGTTATTCAGTTTCTGGCTGGATTTTACTTCTTCGGAACCGCTCAGTAAATCGATGATGGAAAAAATCAGGAAAAGCGTTCCCAACAGATATAATACAGGAAAAAATTTTGTAAATCCCGATTTTTTTTCAAACAGCTGTTCATGGAACCTGCTTTCGGCAAAAAGCTCCCGCTTCCGGTTTTTCCACTTCAGGTAACGGACCAGAAAAACGGCCAGTAGCGGTAACAGCAACAGCAATAACAGATACCAATAATTTCCTAAATACCATTCCATCAGCTTACCATTTTATATAATACCCATCTCAGCAGTGCGTCCATCACCAGCATTCCCAATGCAATCCACAGGAAGAGCTTAAAGTATTCCTTATAATTATACAGTTTTGAAACCTTGACATCGGTTTTTTCCAGCTGGTTGATCTGGTCGTAGACTTCTTCCAGGCTGCTGTTTGAAGTAGCCCTGAAGTACTGGCCGCCGGTCATCTGGGCAATTTCCCGCAGAACCGGTTCGTCAATTTTCACTTCCGTTTCCGTAAAGACCAGATCCCCGAATATATCGGTCTGCGTAGGCATCAGTGCGTAACCGTTGGTTCCGATACCGATGCTGTACACTTTTATATTGTTATTTTTAGCCAGTTCTGCGGCAATAGCCGGCGGCATTGCATTTTCAATCGTATTTACCCCATCGGTCATTAAAATAATAATTTTGCTTTTCGCTTTGCTGTTCCTGAGATGGTTCACGGCTACCGAAAGTCCTTCCCCGATAGCAGTTCCGGGCTGCAGCTCCAATGGATTGAGAGTCTGCAGTTCGTCGATAATCACCTGATGGTCTGATGTTACGGGAACTTTTGTAAAAGCTTCCCCGGAATAGGCAACCAGGCCAATGCGGTCATTCGGTCTTTTCTGCACGAATTTTACAGCGATATCCTTTAACGCAGTGAGACGGTCCGGCGAAAGATCCTTGGCCAGCATACTCAGGGAAACATCAACTGAAAGCATAATGTCTATCCCTTTGGTATCATCGCGATCCTGGGAAATGGTAAAGGTCCTGGGTCTGGCCATGGCAATAATCAGGGCAGACAGGATAATATATTTGGATATTTTAAGCAGAAACATCACCACACGGATTTCTCCGCTTTCTCCCATATTCTTCACCGTAGGAACCCTGATGCCTTTCTCTTTACGGTTGCTCAGATCTCTTATCGTCAAGGGAACAAACAGCAGGAACAGGAGTAAAAACCACGGACTGTACAATTCAAAATCAAACATCTTTCCTTAGGTTTTCAAATTCCAGATCCTTGGATGATCTTTTCACAAAATTCCGGATATCGGCAAAATCTTTTTCCATGGTCTGCTGATCCGGGAAGGTCTTGGCAAACTTTACGAGGTCACCTCTCACAAAGACGTCTTCCACTACCCTTTCATTTTCCTGCGAGATGGTGTTGTTTTTCCTGATCAGATCGATCAGGTCATCCGTAAGCAGCACATCGGCTGGCAGACGGTACTGTCTTGCAATGAATGTTCTTGAAATATCGATCAGCTCTACGTAAAACGAACGGTAATTGCCGTTTTCAACATACTTTTTCTTTTTCAGGGAATCGAGTTCCTTCAGGGTCTGATTGGTGGTAACCACCGGTGAATCCTTGGGCTTTCTTCCGTACCTGACGAACATTACAATGGCAATAATAAGGGCGATCAGTGCAATTCCCGCCAGGATATAAAACTTATAAAGCTCCCAGTAATCCGTCACATCCAGCTTTACTCCCTTATTGTTCATGATGTCATTGATCTGGTCTGTTTTCTGCGCCGTATTGATCACGTCCACTTCATAAGGAATGGTTTTGAGTACTTTCCCGTCTACCTTAAATTCAAGTTCGGGAATGGTGAATTTCCCTTCGTCAAAAACCGTAAACTCAATTCTTCTGTAATATACATCCGGAGTCTGTGCAATGCTGTCTTTGATTTCCTCAAAGTGAAACGGAAGCAATTCATTTTCGGGCGCTGCAGAAACTTTCCCGTCCTGAAGATTGTTGATGGTGATGACGATATGGTTTACTTCGCCCAAAGCAATGGTTTTTTTCTCAATGCTTGAAGAGAGAATCTGTGAGAATGCCTGTGCACAGATCAAAAAACAAAATATGAATAGTAATTTTTTCAAAGTCCTCTGTAAATTTCGGCCGGAGCCTGTATTTTTATTTAGTTTGCTGTAATTGCTGCGGTATTGTCATGTGCCTGACGGAAAGGTTATCTTTCATTTCCTCTGAAAATAATTATACAGCAGCCTGGAATAATCCGCCCCTGTATTAATGTTCATAAAGCCTGCCGAACTGTTGGCGAAATTTTCTTCCAGCGCCTTTACCTTCTGCTTCTGGGCTTCGGCAAAGGTATATCTCCACCTGGCATCGGATGTATTGGCCCAGACCTGTTTTCCGGATTCCGCATCATAAAGCAGCGCATAGCCTACATCCGGGATTTCGTTATCCTTTTCATCGTAAACCCGCATTCCCAGCAGCTGGTGTTTTTTGGAAGCAATCCTCAGCATTTTGACATCGTATTCATCTTCAAAATCCGAAAAAAGGAAAACCAGCGATTTCCTCTTGAAAATGCCCATCATGTATTCCAGTGCCTTGTCCGGTTTGGATTCGGCGGGAATATAATCTGCTGTGAGAATATGGCTGATAATGGATAAAATATGCTTCCTGCCCTTCTGCGGCGGCACCACTTTATAGACTTTGTCCGCAAAAAGGATTAATCCGACTTTATCATTGTTGCCGGCAGCCGAAAAGCCTAAGCTGGCAGCAATTTCGGCAACGTATTCCCTCTTCAGCTGGCCTTTGGTCCCGTAATCCATGGAAGCGGAAATGTCAATAACCAGCATCATCGTCAGCTCGCGCTCCTCTTCCATCACCTTTACAAAAGGTTCGCGGAACCTCGCCGTCTTATTCCAGTCGATTCGCCGGATTTCATCCCCGAACTGATACTGCCTGACTTCGGAGAACGTCATTCCCTGTCCTTTAAAGGCGCTGTGATATTGCCCCATCAGAGAAGCTTCCGTTCTCTTTCGGGTACGGATTTCAATCTGCTTGACTTTTTTTACAATATCCTTTATTTCCATAATTCAATACAATACAGCTGCATTCCATGTTTTTATAAACACACTATGCATTGGTACATTATTACATTAGTACATTGGTAAATTATTACATTGGTACATTGGTACATTTACTTTCAGGGTGCCTGGATTTTCGACAGGATCCTGCTGATGATTTCTTCCGTCGTGATATTTTCTGCCTCCGCCTCAAAAGTGAGACCGATTCTGTGCCTCAACACATCTTTTGCCAGCGATTTTACATCCTCAGGAATCACAAAAGCCCTTCCTCTCAGGAAAGCATACGCTCTTGAAGCGATCGCCAGGTTAATGGATGCCCTCGGTGAGGCCCCGAAACCGATATAATTCTTCAGTTCGGAAAGACCGTAATTTTCAGGATAACGGGTAGCAAACACCATATCCAGGATATATTTTTCGATCTTTTCATCAAGGTAAATCTGGTTGATCAGTGATTTTGCTTCCACAATATGCTGAAGGTCAATCACCGGTTTCACTTCGGGCTGATGCGAAGTGGAAACCATTCTCATAACGGTTCTCTCATCTTCAAACTCCGGATAGCCGATGGTGCATTTTAGCATAAAACGATCGCTCTGGGCTTCCGGCAGCAGATAGGTACCTTCCTGGTCGATCGGGTTCTGGGTAGCCAGCACCAGGAAAGGCTTCGGCAGCTTCATGGTTTCATCGCCTATGGTTACCTGCTTTTCCTGCATGACTTCCAGCAGGGCGGACTGCACTTTGGCAGGTGCCCGGTTGATCTCGTCCGCCAGTACGAAATTGGCAAACACAGGACCTCTCTTTATGGTAAAATCATTGTCTTTAATATTGTAAATCATCGTTCCCACCACATCGGCAGGCAACAGGTCCGGCGTAAACTGTATTCTTGAGAACTGTCCGTTTACAGCATCAGCAAGGGTTTTTATCGCCAGGGTTTTGGCAAGCCCGGGAACTCCTTCAAGCAAAATATGCCCGTTCCCTAAAAGGCCCACCAGAAGACGGTCGATCATATATTCCTGCCCGATGATAACTTTACCGATTTCCTGACGGAGACGTGAAAAATAGTGATTGGCTTCCCTTACCTGTTCGGTCAGCTGACGGATATCTTCAGCCTGATTGATCTCTGACATAAGTTGATTTAAATAATGGGTAAATTTCCAATAATTCCTTGCATAAATCAACACAATTAATGCCATTTTTGAGTTAAAATTTGTTAAATATTCCGGGATCAATAGGAGATCGGAAAATCCGTCACAGCGGATATCAGCATGGTCATTCTGCCTTTTTTCATAAAAAAATATTAATTTATTTCCATTCCGTATTTAAAAATTGTCACTTCCAGTTTATTAAACTATTTTTGGTGATTAAAATTTTGCAAAATGAACTATCATTTTCAAGCCCACCGTCAGGTACGGAAAAACCTTCTGGATATCCTTCAGAACACTTCCCATGAAGATCTGCTGCTGATTCCGGACGGTTTCAACAACAACATCTACTGGAATATTGCCCATACGGTGGCCACCCAGCAGCTGCTGCATTACTACCTGAGCGGAAACCCGTTCCGGATCGATAAATACTGGATCGAAACCTACAAAAAAGGGACAATGCCTAACCTGAATGTACAGAAATCCGAAGTGGAAGACCTTGAATTCCTGCTGACGGAAACCTCAAAGATCCTGATGAAAGATTATGACAGCGATTTTTTTTCAGACTATACGCCGTATACCACCAGTTTCGGAATGGACCTGAAAAGCATTCAGGATGCCATTATTTTCAACAATATGCATGAATGCCTCCATTATGGCTATACCATGGCCCAGAAAAGGGCCATTTTAGGAGAAAAATATTAGGTTTAATGTTTCTGGTTTAAAGTATAAGGTTTATGGCAACAATCAACAGATTTGAAGATTCGGAAATTTGGCAATTGTCGCGAGAATTATGCAAAGAGATTGATCATATTATCACATCCGCAAATCTCAAAAATAACTTTAAACTTAATCATCAGATTGACGGTTCCCCGGGATGAATAATGGACAATATTGCTGAAGGATTTGAGAGAAAAGGCGATAAGTAACGTGTTCAATTTCTTTCCATTGCGAAAGCTTTATGCGGCGAAACCAGATCACAGTTGTATGTGTTGTCGACAGAAATTTTATTTCTGAGGGAAAATTTAAAACCTTAAAAGGACAAACTGAAGTACTAAGCAAAAAATAAGCTTATTTATTAAATATTTAAACATGACCGATTTAAAAGGAACAAAGTATAAATCTTAAAACTTTAAACTCTGAACCTTAACTATAAAACTTACTTAATGAAAGACGATTTTATTTTCGGGCTGCGTCCCGTAATCGAAGCTATTGAAGCAGGAAAAACAATTGACAAAGTATTCGTGCAAAATGCTTTGCAGGGAGATATTTATGCTGAACTAAAGGCCATTTTAGCGAAAAATAAAATCCGTCCCAATTATGTTCCGGTAGAAAAACTGAACCGTTTTACCCGGAAAAACCACCAGGGTGTAGTGGCTTTCATTTCAGATGTTCCCTTTCATAAAATTGAGGATATTGTGCCTCAGCTGTTTGAGGAAGGAAAGACCCCGTTCCTGCTGATCCTCGACAGGCTGACCGATGTAAGGAACTTCGGCGCTATCTGCCGTACCGCTGAATGCGTGGGGGTAGATGCGGTGATTATTCCTGAGAAGGGGGCAGCACCGATCAATTCCGATGCCATAAAAACCTCCGCCGGCGGAATTTACAATATCAAAATATGCAAGGAAAACAACCTGGCGCATGTGGTGGATTTCCTGCAGCAAAGCGGAATTTCCGTATTCGCAGCGAGTGAAAAAGCCCAGAAGCTTATTTATGAAGTAGACTTCAGGGAACCGTGCGCCATTGTGATGGGAAATGAAGAAACCGGGATCTCCAAAGAAGTCCTGCACCATGCCGATGAAAAAATAAAGCTTCCGATTGAAGGAAAAACCCAGTCACTGAACGTTTCCGTAGCCTGCGGAGCGATTCTCTATGAAGCGGTCCGCCAGAAAATGGCAGTTAAATAACCCCGCAAGATAAAAAGTCCGGAACGCAGGTTCAGGCAAAAACAAAGAAGTACAATTTAAAGAATTCAGATGAAAAACATAGCCGCGATAGCGCTGATCTCAACCATAGCCCTGGTTTCATGTAATAAAAAAGAAACGGCGAAAATTACCAAAGTAGATCCTAAAACAGGAAAAACCATTACGGTGGAAGTTCCGGCCGATTCGGTAGCGAAAGTAGAGGCCAACCCGGCCATTAAAGATTCCGCCGGGATCTATACCCAGACCTTCAAGCTGGAAAAAGGAAAGACTTACCCGCTGACCACCTATCAGAGGGATACGAAGACCATGACCGATCCCAAAGGAAAAACCCTGAACGGAACCAGCGAATCCACCGATGAAATGTCTTTTACGGTAAACGATATCAAAGGAAACGTGTATGACATTACCCTGAACCTGATTGCCAAAAGGAATTCCCAGTCTGCAGACGGGAAAACCATCGTAGTGGACACCAAGCTCCCGATCCCGAAAGAAGACGATCTGAAAATGATCTGGAACATCAACCGTGCCCTCACCGGAAACAAACTGAACATGAAGATGGATACCAAAGGAAACGTGATTTCCATTACCGGTTTTGACGCCATCTATACCAAAGTAACCAATTCCGTAGGAACACTCATCAAAGACGCCAACCAGAAAGCCAGTGTAGTAGCCAGCCTGAAAGAAAGCTTCAATGAAAAAGTGCTGAAGGACCAGTTTACTAAAAACCTGACCATCATCCCGAAAAAAGGAGTAAAGATCGGGGAAAAATGGAGCAATAGCGAGAATGCCGATGCGCAGGGCAAGATAAAAGTCACCTCCAACTACATCCTGAAAAGCGTAGGAAACGGAATTGCCGAAATCTCGGTAACCGGCGGCATCCCCAAAAAAGAAGAGAAACAGAAGCAGGGGGAAATCACCCACAGCATGAGCAGCGAACTGGCCCAGAACGGAACCATCAAATTTGATCAGAATACGGGCTGGATCAAAAACCAGAACATTTCCGTAAAGACCACGCAGATCGAAACCATCTCCAATGCCAAGGAATCCCAGTCGATGAAAAGCGTTTCCAATTCTTCGGTGATGGTAAACCCTTCTGCGAAATAAAGAAGCCGCATACCCGTGTTTGGAAAGATGATACGGCTGACAACCATGAATTTTAATCCTTACCCCTGTAAATCACTTACCGATTATGAAGTATATTTTTGAGTTCGTACTCATCACGATCATTATCTATTTTGTATGGAATATCTTAAAAAGGATTTTCTTTAAAAGCTTTCACAGCTATATGTTCGGTCCGAAAAATACGAATCCGGGAAACCGGCAGGATATAAAGAATCCGGATACTGCCAATAAGAAGATCCATTGGGATGCGGAAACCGTGGACTACGAAGAAGTAAAAGAAGATAAAAAATAAAATAAATAGCCCAATCAACCCTTTCAGCATTTTACACGCTGAAAGGGTTCTCAAATTAAATATCTATGCTTAAGAAAAATAAAAACCTGGTTTTCATCCTGGCAAGTCTTGTCGTTTTTGTCCTTCTTGCTTTTGTGTATGCCAATCCTGTCCTCAGCGGCAAGCAGCTGTTCCAGCACGATATCGTGCAGTACCGGGGCGGGGCGAAAGAACTTCTCGATTACCGCGCCACTACCGATAAAGAAACCTACTGGAGCGACTCGATGTTCGGGGGAATGCCGACTTACCAGATGGGAAGCCAGTTCAGGGGTGATATCATCAAACAGATCGATTCCAAGCTCAACTTTCTGCCGAGGCCGGTAAATTACCTGTTTTTACTCTTCGGCGGATTTTTCCTGCTGGGAATGGTGGCGGTCAGAAACTGGAAGTATGCCCTGCTGGGCGCAACCTTCTTCGGGCTTTCCACGTATTTCTATATTGCTATTGCCGCAGGGCATAATGGAAAAGTCAATACCATCGAATATTTTGCGCCGCTGCTGGCGGGGATCCTTCTGGTCTATATCCGGAAACAGTACATATGGGGTTTTATTGTCACTACCCTCTTCATGGGACTTCAGATTGCAGCCAATCATCCGCAGATGACCTATTACCTGTTCCTGGCTCTGGGCTTTTTATTTATATCAGAGCTGGTAAGAGCGATTCAGAAAAAGATTACCGTAAGGCATTTCCTGATCTCCAGCGGCATCGTTGCTGCTTCATGCATCATCGGAGTAGGAATGAATTCCCAGCGGATCATGGCCAATTCGGAATATGTAAAGGAAACCGTCCGCGGAAAGCAGATCCTTACAAATGACAGCCATACCGGCGGCACCTCAGGAATGGATAAGGAAAGCATGCTGATGTGGAGCTACGGCAAGCTGGAAACCCTGAACCTCTTTATTCCAAGACTGATGGGCGGCGGAAGCCAGGAGCCTGAAGGAAAGGAAATGATGAACAGAGTACAGGAACTGGTGCAGGAAAACGTAGGCTCACAGGCAGAGATGGACAGGATTTCCCAGGGATTCGGCAACCTCACCTATTGGGGCGACCAGCCGGGAACTTCCGGGCCGGCCTACCAGGGAGCCATTGTATGCTTCCTCGCCGTGCTGGGATTCTTTATTGCCCGTAAAAAATACCGCTACTGGATCCTGGGCGCTTCCCTGCTGACAATTTTCCTGGCCTGGGGAAGCAACTTTATGCCGCTCTCCGACTTCTTCATCGATTTTGTACCGTTTTACAATAAATTCAGGGCACCGTCTTCCATTCTTGTGGTGGTGGAATTATTATTCCCGCTGATTGCCATTCTCGGGCTGTACCGTTTCTTTAAAGATGCTGAACTGACAGAAGAATATAAAAAGAAAATCCTGTTGTATGTAAGTGGTGGAACATTAGGGCTGGTCCTCATCCTTCTGGTTTTCGGAAAGCCGTTGCTGGGTTTCCATACGGAAAATGAAAAAAATTATCTTCCCCCTTTCCTGCTGGATTATCTGGTGG
>JAKOOI010000162.1 GCA_022701475.1 Weeksellaceae bacterium | reverse complement strand
CCCTGCCCGAATATTTTCGCCGGCGGGATCAATTTCCATGGGCCGTATGAATATGTAGCCCTGGAAAGTATGGAGAAAGCAGTGGAAGTGATCATCAATATCGTGAAAGCCTAACTGATTTTAAGTTACAGACAAAGCCGGCCTTTCATGCCGGCTTTTTTCAATATTTCCGGTGCAGTTCCGTTATGGAATGCTGAGGATTCCTAAGGGAGTATTTGATCCCGACAGAGTCTCCCTTTTCTTTGTCACTATCATCCGGTACCGACTCATGGCATTCAAATACAACGCCCTTCACGGAATATCTTACTTCAATCCACCGTCCGTTGTTATGCCTTGTTGCCGTAATGACTCCTTTTGTAAAACCTGGATTTTTACTGATTTCATTCACTGCTTCAATTCTTTTTACGGTCAGGTGACGGACGAAAAGAAACAGTGAGCCTAGTATAATGACCATCGCTAAAGCGAACTGGAGATACTCTTTCAACGTAATTTTAGGTTTTTTGGCTTTCTTTTTCCTTTTCATAAACTTCAGCAAAAATAAGGATATAACTTTGATAAAGTTTTTTTAAAAAAACCTGCTGATTTACAAATTATTCATAATATTGCAGGACACCCTATAAATCCAAAACTTATTTATTATGAAAAACATGAAAAAATTATCAAGGAAAGAACTGTCTTCCCTGTCAGGAGCAGGCGGTTCAGGATGCCATACCAATGGTGATTCCGCTTATTGCTGGACAGACTGTGAATGTGCTTTCGGAAAGGCCTGTGAACTGAATGACGACGGCAATCCGGGATCCTGTGTTGCAGCAGGCGGCGGTCCTGGCGGAGGCCCTTATTGTCCGCCCGGAGATCCGAGATGTACAGACCAGCCGGCCCCTTATTAAACCAAAAAAAACTTTGTTAAAGTATTGAACTCTGGAAAGTATGGAGAAAGCCATGGAGGTAATTGTGAATATAGCTAAAGCATAAACCTTAACATACAGGTAGAAAACCAGCTCAATTGAGCTGGTTTTTGAATATCTAAATTTACTTAAGTAGCTGATAGCAATTAGATTTTTGCTATTTAAAATCAGAATTTTAAAATTCAAAAACGTATTATTAAATTATTTTAAATAATTAACAATACAAACTTGCTGCATATTATTCTTATAAATCCAACATTATAAAATATCCCAATTTTTTTTATAAATTAATGGTCTGTTTTTTGAAAACTTTTAAAACAAAAAAAATTTAAAATGAAAAAGAGATTATATTCAGTCGCCGTGATTCTTTTATTCGGAATCGGCATATCAGCACAAAAAACCAATTCAGTAAAGCAGGAAATAAAAAAAGATGCTAAAACAGTAGGCAAGGCTGCTAAAGATGGCGCAGAATGGACCGGTAAAACAGCTGAAAAAGGGTATGATGCTACCAAAAAAGGAGTAAAAGACGCAGCAAAATGGACTAAGAAAACAGCTAAGAAGGGAGCAAATGCAGTAGATAAAACTTATCAGAATACAAAAGCTGATATTAAAAAGGATTAATCCCGGAAAAAATAAGATAAAAAAACCACCGCCATTGCAGTGGTTTTTTCTGTATGAGTATGAAAGGAATACCTATTCTTGCTGATTCCCCAAAAAAGCATCCCAGCCCTGTGCCGTCAATGCCACCAGCTGGTTGGAGCCTCTGGCCACCATAAAATTATCGTCTTCTTTCTCAACGGCGTGGCCGATGATGGTAAAATCCGGATGGTTTTTGATCTTATCGAAATCGTTGGGTGAAATGGTAAACAGCAGCTCGTAATCTTCGCCGCCGCTCAGTGCTGTTACCACCGGGTTCAGGTTCAGTTCATCCGCTGTAGAAATGGTAAGGCTGTCCATCGGTATTTTTTCCTCGTACAACCTGAATCCTACTTTTGACTGATCCGAGAGATGCAGGATTTCAGAAGCAAGACCGTCTGAGATGTCGATCATGGAAGTAGGCCTGATATCCAGTTCTGCCAGAATTCCTTTGATATCGGTTCTCGCTTCCGGCTTCAGCTGTCTTTCGAGGATATAATCATAGCCTTCCATTTCAGGCTGCATATTCGGGTCTGCCAGGAAAACGGCATGTTCCCTTTCCAGGATCTGCAGTCCCATATAGGCACCGCCCAGATCCCCGGTAACCACCAGCAGGTCGTTCGGCCGGGCACTGCTCCTTTTAACGATATTTTCTTCGTCTTCAATCCCGACAGCAGTAATGCTCATCACCAGGCCGGCGTTGGAACTCGTGGTATCCCCGCCGATCAGGTCGACTTTATACCTTTGGCAGGCTGCCTGTATCCCGGCATAAATTTCTTCCAGGGCTTCTACCGGAAAACGGTTGGAAACCGCCAGGGAAACCAGGATCTGCGTAGGGGTGGCATTCATTGCGGCAATATCGCTGAGGTTTACGACCACTGCTTTATAGCCTAAATGTTTCAGCGGAACGTACCCCAGATTGAAATGTACACCTTCCGCCAGCATATCGGTGGTCAGGACCACTTTTTTATTTCCGGGATTGATGACTGCCGCATCGTCCCCTATTCCGAGTTCCGAAGTTTCACCGGACAGCGGAAAATGTTCCGTCAGGTGTTTGATCAGCCCGAATTCTCCCAGTTTGGAAATCGGTGTCAGTTCAGGTTCTTTATCTTCAAACATATCTTTTTTTATAAGTAATGAGTAATAGGTAATAAGTGATAAGTGATCCTGTAGATGGCTTAATCATCAATGATCATTTATCGATCATCATTTATTTAGCGAATGCTGCCGGGTCTGTATTTTCCGGTCGGAACGGCAGCTTTTTGAAATCTTCTCTGGTTAAAACAACCGTTTCAGGGGATTTGTATTTATTGATGGCTTCCACCACGTCATCCGGCGGGGTTGTCATTTTTCTCAGCATGGTATCGATCCAAACGCCTGTTGCTTCTGCCGTGGCACAGTGCTCCCCGTCAGGCGTATAAAATTTGTGCACAAAACGGTAGATGGAACAGTCTTCCGCACAGGCATCGATTTCCAGACTTACGATGACCGTCTGGTCTGCAAATATTTCCTTGAAAAAAGAAAACCGCTCATGCATGATGACCGGGCCGATGCCCCAGCGGCTCATCTGGGTAACGCCCATTTTTTCCTGTTTCATAAAGGCCATTCTCGTCTGGGCACAATACTGCACATAGGATGAGTTGGCCAAATGTTTATTGGCATCAAGATCGCTCCAGCGCACTTCGAAGGTATGGTA
>JAKOOI010000063.1 GCA_022701475.1 Weeksellaceae bacterium | reverse complement strand
ACGGATTCGGTAATGGAATCCACAATGCCTTTCTCTTCTTTCTGCGAGGCCGGTTTGGAGGCCGCCGGTGAGCCCGGGGCTTTCGAAGGGGCAGCGGGTTTTGCAGCGGGCGCATTATTTTTCGGAGCAGCGGGTGGAGCAGCAGGCTTAGCAGGCGGGCGGTAATCCGGGTTCTGCACGTTTACGTTTCCGGTAGCATGCTTTTTATTCTGATAATATTCCACGGTAACGTAAAATTCCAGCTGTTTGGGATCCGTTTCCCCTTTCAGGGCTTTCTGCATCAGGGCTTTTGTAAGAATAAAGTCAGCAGTGGCCGTACCGGTACGGTCCACAACGGCCTGCCGGCTGTCGACAAAAAGGTTTCCGGCCTGGTGCCCGTCTCCCTTCGCATCATCTTCCCAAAGCGTAAACAGCAGTTTTTCGCCGACAAGGTTCACGGATTTTGCCTGAGCAACCAGTTTTTCCCGGTAGCTGAAAACGCTCCCCGGGGAATCGTCCACATAGCGCAGCTCCACCTTGCTTATTTTCGGGATGCCGGCCGGCTGCGGCGTAATATCGATGGTGGTGGGACCGCTTCCTTCCGGCTGATGCAGATACGCTTCCAATCGGTAGGTATTCTTTGCAGCCACCTCCCCGAAGGTAAAACTGCCGCTTCCCTGCTTCCTGATGTTGGTGGTAGTAAAGCTGCCGTCGGGGCGTTTTTTGAAAAGCTCCCAGGTGACGGCAGCAGGGTTCCGTTCACCCGCCGGAGTAGCCGGATACCAGTCCGCCACCATATAGGTCGTCTGCTCACCGGTTTTCGGTGCAGGATTCCCTGAAATTTTTGAAACTCCTTTTTTAGACATGGAACTGTTTTTTAGATCGGATTAATAAGCATCGATATCACTTTCCAGGGCGGTTTCCTTAAAACCCTGCATGCCGACCAGCGTATTGATATGCTGAATGGTCTTATTGTCGGCATTTTTTACATTCTTCTTGCTCATCTGGCCGCGTTGCCCATGATCCTGAACGGTTATTTTTCCTCCTACGGTGCACTGCAGTTCGGAGAGCTCCGTAACGATCTTCTTATCCATGATTTTTACTTTCTCATAGGTTTTCTGCCATTTTCCGGCTGGTGCATAGGAACAGGGCAGGTTGCCGCCGGAGGACGGTTTCAGCTTACATTTTCCGAAACTGGGCCCCGAAGGCGTAAACTGGAGATCGTCTTCCGTAACACCAAGGAAATCGGAGTTGCCGTCCGAATCATTCCAGAAATGTTTCTGATGGGAACTTACTTTGAACTGCGGGAACTGGTCACCCTGGTTACACTGGGCTTTACCTTTTTGTACGACAAAGTGTTTGCCGTCATGCGGTGAGGATTGCTTTGACATAATACCGGGATTTGGATAAACCAAAGATAAAAAATTAGTTGTTAAAAAATAAAAAAAGCAGAAGTTATTTCTGCTTTTTACTATTTATAACACATTAGTGCTTTGTATATTCCGGCTGTTCCACCGGCATGAGAGTCGGCATAAAATACTCGTTCAGCCAGTAGAAGGTCTGCCCGTTCTGCTGAATCTTCACGGCAGGATCATTCCTGTGGGAGAGCATCCGGTCGGCAAGGGCTTTATAGTTCTTAAAATAGGACCGTACGGTCTCATTGGTCACGATCTTCGGTTTTTTCCAGCCTTTCAGCATATATTTGGACATCAGCTCTTCCTCAGAAAGATCGAATCCGGTGCTGATCCCGACCGCATAGGACATCGGTTGCTTGTAAAGCTCGCTTTTATCCAGAAACTGAAGGGCCGGGTTGTATTTTTTCAGCAGCTTCATGTATTCGTTAATGGCTTTCGACTGGCTGAAGTCCGCTCTTTCAGCTCCCGTGTTCCGGTAGACTTCCGTATAGAATAATTTCAGGTTGTCATACTCGGCTTCGGAAATCAGGATTCCTTTTTCCAGTCCGGGCTTGAAATCCTTAAGTTCTTTCGGGATGTAGCCTTTCACCAGGAAAGGGTTTCCGTAATTGATCAGCTGTGCAGCAATGCCTGCAGGAACCGGATTCGTCAGTCCGGGATACAGGTATTTGTACTTTAGGTCAACATCGGTTCTTCCTGCTCCTACTGAAGAATGGAAATAATCGTTCAGCGATTGATCAAGCGTAGTATTATCCAGTGTGACCTGGGCTATCAGGCTGTCGACCGACTTTTTGAGGTATCCCGGCGTAGCAATATCGCCTTTTTTAGGGAAGATCACGAATCCCTGTGACATACTCTGTTTGGGATAATCGAGAGAGAAAAAGCCTTCATCGCCTTCCACCAGGCTGAAGTTGTTTTTTGTCAGGACATCATTCTGGTTGATGATTTTCTGCTTCTTCAGCTCAGCGATGTTTTTTGCCGTATTGGTGACCACATTTTCTGCCATCAGCACAAAATCATTGTAGGTATCCGCTGACCTGGCACTGGTCTGGAACATGATCAGCCTGGCCTGTGCCTGGGTAAGGGAATTGATCACCCCGTACATATTCCCGCTCTGGCCGGAAGAGGTTCCTACCGTGATCACGATATTGGTTTCATCAGGAACTGTGGACAGGAGATTTCCTGCCGCCATCAGCCCTTCGTTTACCGGCTGGTATCCGCTGTTGCTGATGCAGTTCATCTCGTTGGACTTCTGATCGATAAACGTAGTAATCTTACTGTAATCGTTATTTAATCCTGAAACAGCCACATTATCGCCGCAGGAATTATTCTTATAGAGCACCACTCCGTATTTTACCTGGCTGAAATAGGAAGGCTTTTCAAACCTGAGCTGCAGGTCCTGGAGCAGGGATTTTACAATCGGGGCATAAGGCGCATTCGGCGCACTGATATCGAGTGCAAAAACAATATTGATGTTTTTATTCTTTTCCGTGATTTCCCGGTAGCGGTCAAAATAAATAGGCTCACCCAATACATTGAAAACGTAATTTTTACTGTAATCAAGAATATTGGTAAAATACTTGGTCTTTGAATCCGGCGCCGGCGGCTCGGTCAGCGGCAGGGTCACCGGAAAAATATTTTCCAGCGGTGTTCGTTTAGTGACATCCGTAAGAAGGATGGCAGCTTTGCTTTCGGATTCACTTTTACCGGGATATCCCTCGTGAATTCCCCATGCCGTTTCGGTAATCCCTGTATCATTTTTCATTTTCACGGCCGAGCGTTCCCCCCATGAAGAGATAACGTTCGAACTCACCCATCCGTACAGGCCGGCACCGATGCTGTCGATATCCACAGCAGGCTTTCTGCCTACCAGGAATCTTTTGTTGTTTTCTGCCTGCTTATAGACATATACGATCTGTCCGTTCGGGATTTTCACATCCGCCTGTTCAATCAGGCTGGGTGAATTGAAGACCATGATGGAATCGTTTTTATAATATCTTTCAGAGTTCCTGATCACTTCGCTGTTGCTCGGAACAACCGCTACCTTTACAGGAAATCCTGTCTTCTCGCCTTTCAGAGAGCTGGTCCAGAGCAGAAGATCGGATTCCGGTATCCAGCCGTAAGTTCTGATCTGCCTGGAAGAAACTTTTTTCATCAGTGCATCGGGAATATATTCTGCCACCTTTACCATGCCGTCCCGGTGTTTCAGGACCATCAGCGGTTCCAGGAATTTAATTTCCTTGTATGATTTTTCGTCGCTTTTATCCAGATAGGCCGTATTTTTTGCACGGTCTGAAATGGCGATCCACGGAACGGATTTTTTAGGGAAACCATTCACAACCGGTGAAGTATCCACCTGTCCGTAATGGGTGGGCTCGGGAGTTT
>JAKOOI010000142.1 GCA_022701475.1 Weeksellaceae bacterium | reverse complement strand
GCTTCCGCTTTCTGCTGGTCTACCGTAAGGTTGTTCCTGGAAGGCCAGTTGATGTTCGCCACGCTGGCAATCCATGCACCGCGGAATTCCCTTCTGATTTCAGGAAGTGTTACCCTGAATATTTCATCTGCAGGCGGAGTACCGGCATCAGGCTTCGGAGGAAGTGAAGGTTTGGTCTGTGCAGCCGGCCTTTTTACCGGCGATGCAGCTTTCTGCGAGGCGCAGGAACCCATGGCCACTGCGGAAAAGAAGAAAAGGGTATATTTAATATTTCGGATGTTCATTCCGCAAAAATAATGTTATTCTTTTATTTTAAGACGTATGCACCTGCGAAGTTTTGCACATTAAAGTACTGACAAATGTCTGCAGCCGTATATTCCGTCAGCTGCTGCATCGGCAGACATGCATTTTCCTAATGCAGTCATCCGTTTCCTATCAAAATATTTATCTGACAGACCGGAAATCAGCCCAGTTAAAATCAGCGGGCATCCAATCTTTATGATAGCAGCGGAAGACGAGTTTCAGCCGCCGATTGAAGCTGTTCCGGCCTGTGGCAGAAAATACAGCAACAGCAATCGTACGGAAAATGAAAAAGCCGGAAAAATTTCCCGGCTTTATATCTGTAAGAAGTAGTTATTCTTATACGCTTTCCATGATATGGTCTACCTGTACTCTCCATCCGAAAGGATCTTCCGCATGATTGGTCTGAAGATCTACCAGGTCATTTTTCAGCAGTTCAGCATAGCTTTCTCCGGCGGACAATCTTAGCAGTTCCAGTTTTTCTCCCTGGTATCCAAGCGCCTGGAATACGGTGGTCACAACCGCTGTACCCACGCCCCAAACCTCTTTCAGGGTTCCGTTCTTCTGGGCTTCGATAACGTCTTTCACTTTGATGGACTGTATTTTTACCTTAATTCCTCTTTTTCCGGCCAGCTGGATAAAACTGTCCCGGGTAACTCCGTCCAGGATTTTTTCTGAAGTCGGCGGTGTAAAAATGGTATCGTTGATCCTGACAAATACGTTCATGGTTCCGCTTTCCTCAAAATATTCGTGCGTTGCATCATCGGTCCAGATGATCTGTTCATATCCTTCTTCTATGGCCAGCTGAGTCGGGTAAAAGGAAGCAGCATAGTTTCCGGCAGCTTTTGCAGAACCTACCCCGCCGCTTGCCGCTCTTGAATAATGATCTGAAATCTTCACGGAAACCGGTTCCGTGTAATAACTTTTTGCCGGTGTGGCAACGATGGCAAACATATATTTATTGGAAACCCTTGCTTTCAGGGCTTCTTCCGTGGCGAAGATCAGCGGCCTGATGTACAGGGACATCCCTTCTCCCTGCGGGATCCATTCCCTGTCGATATCCACCAGCGCTTTCAGTCCGCCCAGGAACATTTCTTCCGTTACTTCCGGCATGGCCAGACGTTTTGCCGATTTATTGATACGTTCAAAATTCTTTTCAGGCCTGAAAAGGAAAACCTGCCCGTCTTTGTCTTTATAGGCTTTCATACCCTCAAAACAAGCCTGGCCGTAGTTCACCCCCATCATAGCAGGCGTAAACAATAAAGGACCATAAGGAACGATCTTCACATCCCCCCACTTTCCGTCTTCATACTCACAGATCACCATATGATCGATAAAAGTATTTCCGAAAGAAAAATTTTCAGGGTCGAATGCAGAAATTCTGGAGTTTTCAGTTTTTTGAATTATCATTTCTAAAATTTTTTATGATGTTCCACAAATTTAACATAATTTTCTAAATATAAAAATTTTAGAGTAAATTTGTAAAAAAATAGCGTGAAAAGAGAAATAAGGACCACCACAGACGGCAGCAAAACACTATATATCAATGATTTGAATGAGAGTTACCATTCGCATCACGGTGCCTTACAGGAAGCAGAACATGTGTTTATTAAAAATGGACTTATTCTGGTAAAAGATTATGAAATTAATATTTTAGAACTCGGTTTTGGAACAGGTTTGAACGTTTTGGTAACAATTAATGAATATTTAAAAACTGACAAAAATCATGTCATTCGTTATTTTTCGCTGGAAAAATATCCTGTAACGGAAGCGGAGGCAACAGATCTTGCTTATCCCGAGCTGTTTGGCAATCCTGAATTCACAAATATTTATCAGAAAATTCATAAAGCGGAATGGGGAAAATCCGTTGAAATTGTTACCGGTTTCCACCTCACCAAAATACAGTGTGACTTTTTTGAACTGAAAGACATTGACTTACCTGAAATTAATCTGGTCTATTTCGATTGCTTCGGCGCAAGGGTTCAGCCTGACCTCTGGGAAAAGCCGCTCTTCGAACTGGTGGCTGATAAAATGGCGGTTAACGGATTGTTAACGACCTACTCTTCCAAAGGCAGCGTAAGAAGAATTTTACAGGAACTCGGTTTTACGGTAGAAAAGAAACAGGGGCCTCCGGGAAAAAGGGAGATGATCAATGCGGTGAAAGGATAATAAAGGAAACCAGGTAACCCCCGTTTCCGGAACCGGAAGGTTTTCCCGACTCTTATATTAAATACATCATACCATCTATCTGACTGAGACTGCAGTCTTGAACGATCCTGACCTTATACCGGATAGTATTTCCCCATATGCCACATGATTCTTATGTATCATCAAATTTCCTTACCTTGGTCAGACAAATTATTAATATGATAGACAAAATCAACATTCGGGTCTATGCCTGTGCTGTAAAGGATAAGAAAGTGCTGGCTTTATTTGAAGAGTATGCCGGTGAACCCCTGATGAAATTTCCGGGCGGAGGACTTGAATTCGGAGAAGGAGTAATCGATTGCCTGCACCGTGAATTTGACGAAGAACTGAATGTAAAGATCGAAATCGAAAAACATTTTTATACGCAGGAAAACTTCCTGGTATCCCGGTTCCGGGAAAATGAACAATTGCTGACCATCTATTATCTGGTGCGGATCATCAATGAGGAAGATTTCCTGATCCTCGATCCCTGCATTGAAAGGACGGAATGGGTGGATATCGACCGGACCGACAATCCTTTCCCGCTTCCTGTAGATCAGACCGTTTTCGAAAGACTGAAAGAAAAATTCCTGTAAATACGGATTTACAGGAATTGCTTTAAAGCTGTTTATTTTATAGAAATTATTTGTATACTTTAAAATCCATTGCTCCCGGATACGGCTGGAGGTAGCCTGAGTTCCAGTTGGATTGCAAGAGTGACTCAAGGTATTCGTCCGTACGGTTTTCCTGAGGGTCGTATTTGTCCTTCAGGTCAATATCTGCCACTTTTCCCTTTACGTTCCACCAGAAAGCGCTCCATCCGCCCCTCAGTTCCTTGATGATCTCGAAGACATTTTTCCCGGTTGCCCGGTTCATCAGTTTACCGAAAACCTGTCCTTCAGTGGTAGTCAGGTCCCTGAGCTGTTTTTCATACTGGGCAGCCAGCATATTCTGGCGGTCTTTTACATATTTTCTCTTTCCCCGTGTATCCATATTAGACATATCTACCTGAATGTCGCGGTACTGCTGCAGGGCTGTTACAAACAGCGGATAGACCCGGTACAGTTTTTTGTTGAGAAAATAATAATAATTCCGGTCCAGCTGGTTATTGAATCTCGGCCTGTTGACGAGCACCAGCTCATCCATGACAACCACAGTTTCACCGTTGATTTCGTATACCTTCATCTTCTGACGCTCATCATAGTAATACTTTTTGCCGAATTCATCGGTTTTCAGCATTTCCTGGGGATACTGACTCAAAGGAACCGCAATTACAGAATCTTTCTGACCGAAAACGCCCACTCCCAAAAAGAAAAGAAAAAGACCTATAATCTTGTTAAATTTCATTATTTTTACCATTATTAGAACAAAAATTGAACGCAAAAATCATTCCCTTTTTATGAAATTTGAAAAGAAATCCCTGAAATTTTTAGAACAGTATTTAAATACCTCATCGCCTACAGGATACGAGCATGCAGGCCAGAAAGTCTGGATGGATTACATCAGGCCTTATGTCGATAAAATTGAAGTGGATCATTACGGAACCTGCTACGGAATCATCAATCCGGAAGCGGAATTCAAAGTGGTTATCGAAGCCCATGCCGATGAAATTTCGTGGTATGTGAATTATATTACCGATGACGGGCTTATTTACGTAATCCGGAACGGAGGATCAGACCAGACGATCGCTCCATCCAAAGTGGTCCGCATCCATGGAGAAAAAGGGACCGTCAAAGGTGTTTTCGGCTGGCCGGCCATTCATACCCGCGGCAACCAGGACGAACCGACTCCTAAAATAGAAAATATATTTATCGACTGCGGGGCGACCTCCAAAAAAGAAGTGGAAGAACTGGGTATCTATGTAGGATGCATGATTACCTATCCGGACGAATTCTTTGAAATGAATGACCGGTATTTTGTCTGCCGCGCACTGGACAACAGAATCGGAGGATTCATGATTGCTGAAGTGGCCAGGCTCCTGAAAGAGAATAAAAAGAAAATTCCGTTCGGATTATACATTACCAATTCCGTTCAGGAGGAGGTGGGATTATACGGTGCAGACATGATTGCCGACACCATTAAGCCGAACATCGCTATTGTTACCGATGTTACCCATGATACCACGACACCCATGATCGAAAAGAAAAAAGAAGGCGACCAGAAATGCGGAGACGGGCCGGTAGTCTTCTTTGCCCCGAGCATCCATCATACCATCAGGGAACTGATCATAGAAACGGCAAAAACCCATCAGATCCCTTATCAGCGGGCAGCAGCCAGTAGGGCTACAGGAACCGATACGGATGCTTTTGCGCATTCCAACGGCGGTGTCCCAAGTGCATTAATTTCATTACCTTTGCGCTATATGCATACAACGGTGGAAATGGTTGCCAAAAAAGACGTAGGAAACGTGATACAGCTTATATACAGAACGCTCCTTACGATCCAGCCGGAAATGAAACTGAAATATCATTAATCAGCGGCGGCGGTACCCCGCAGCCGGTTAACATACGCTGCCTGCAGCTTTGCTATCGGTATTTCGCATGATTCCGGTATCCGCCACAGCATATTATAAAAGAAAGTAAAGTATATAAAAGTAAAAATGAACATGAAGCTTATTGCTCCTTCCCTTTTAGCCGCAGATTTCGGGAATCTGCAGAGAGACATTGAAATGGTAAACAATTCACAGGCAGACTGGTTCCACGTGGATGTAATGGACGGGAGATTCGTTCCGAACATTTCATTCGGGTTTCCCGTAATGAAAACAGTACAGCAGCATGCCAGAAAATTTGTGGATGTTCACCTGATGATTGCAGAACCCGAAAAATATGTGGAGGAATTCATTAACCACGGGGCCGATCTGGTATCCGTTCATTATGAAGCCTGTATCCACCTTCACCGCACCATCCATCATATTCAGGATCTGGGGGCCAAGGCAGGCGTCGTCCTGAACCCTTCTACGCCGGTTGCCATGCTTGAGGATATTATTGCCGATCTTGACCTGGTATTGCTGATGAGTGTGAATCCCGGATTCGGAGGACAGAAATTCATCGAAAATACCTACAAGAAAATTGCCGAAACAAAGGAACTGATTGCCAGCAACAACTCTACGG
>JAKOOI010000136.1 GCA_022701475.1 Weeksellaceae bacterium | reverse complement strand
GCTTCCGGCATTGAGCTGTCCATTTCATCTTCATTGGTAATCGGGATAATGGGCTGCTCATTCAGATTATGGATCACACCGTCCCACATATACCGTTTCAGAAAAGCCATATTCTGGATCGGCGGTGCATTCCTGATTCCGGTCCTGTCGTCTACGCCGTGGCTCACCGGATGGCCGTGATGGGTAAAAGCATTTTCCTGGATGTGGCAGAAGCCGCAGGAAATGGTATTATTCCGGGAAAGCCTGCCTTCATAAAACAAGTTCCTCCCCAGCTCCACCCCGTTTTTCGTAACCGGGTTTCCGGAGGTATCAAAAGTCATTGCAGGAAAATATGAAGGAAATGAAACGTTGTAAGCCTCATCCTTTTCCAGTGGCTCGGCCACTTCACCGGAACACGAAACAAAAATCATAAACAGAGGAACAGCGAGCAGGATTCTGACTATTTTAATCATTGTGAACATGGTCTGCTTTAAACATTTTTGTCAGGTTATCGGTTATCTTGACCAGGTGCGGTCCGGACCCCATCATCATATTGTTTGCGGTATCCAGAATCAGCGGGTTTGCTCCGCTTAGATATTGATTGAAATCTGCCAGAATATGGACTGAAGGCCTGATCTGTCCGGTTACCCTTGCCGTAGTAGGAAGATCCAGGGTAATTTCACGATAAAGATCCGGGGTGGCGTTGGCTCCGGTATTACCCATATTGCCGGTATGATTCATGAACTCCGTACCGGGAGCGCCCACTCCGTACTTCCCTTCCAGCTTTACAAAGATATAGCCGGCAGCCCAGGACCAGGTCATGCCTTCCTGTTTGGCCCTGTTCCAGAATTCTGCCTGCCCATCCTGGCCCAGCAGGTAAGCCTTCTGGCTGATCCCCAGTCCGAATTTTATCTTTTTATAACGGCCTTTAGGAACTTCAGTAAGATTCACGTAGACCATTCCTGCCACGGCGTCCGCCTGGTCGATGATGAAAGCACCTTTGTCGGGATTGTTTTCATTATACCTGAATTCATTCCCGGATTCATCAATTAAAGCAATGTTGCTGATGACATATTTCAGATTGGAAAATTGATGCTTCTGACCGGCTGATGAAGTCTGCACCGTCTGGTCCAGCACGATATCTCCTACATTATTAAAGCCGTTTTCAAATTTTAACTGAAGGCTTCCTTTGGTGTCGGGTGAAGACTCATCCTCACCGTTGTTCCGGCAGGAAATAAAATTGGCAAAAGTAAGGGCAATAAGAAGGAGTGATAAAAATTTATAAATTTTCATTGTTGATTTTTTAAGTTGAATTTTTTTGATGATGGTTTCCTTTGTTTTGCTCAATAGTCATCCTGCAGGCAGAAAAGTTTTATTTTTTCACCTGGTACAATAATTGGGCAGGCCCAGTATAAAATAACTGAGCAAAGGACACCGGTATTCCGCACCATCACTGATTTTCGCAGTGATCATCCTCATTTGATGATGTGCAATGATATAGTGAATGCAAAATACAGTGGTTTAAAAAAGACAACTAAAAAACCGGTGGCCTGAAAACCGGTTGTGAGAACAGAAAAGAATATGCCGTTTCGTAAAGGAAGACGGAATCTGAAGATACAGGTTTCCGTGTGGTGGTGATGCCGGCAATTACAGGAAGAACATAAAAATCCAGCAGTTTCTGTCCCGGGTTTTTTAATTTGCTGAAAGGAAGTGAACCGGTATCAGTGGTTTTTGCCAATTCTTTGCTAAGGTAACACACTCCGTTGCAATGAAGTTCGGGCCTGCTTTTGTTGATACACAGGACCCCGGAGATATAATCATAATTTACAGCATATTCCACCAGCGGGATCAGAGGCCTGAACACCACAAAAAAAGTGAGGAATATGCTGCAAATAAAGTTCATCGGTTATTATTTCTTGCTCACCGCTTCTTCATACCTTCTGCTGATTTCTTTCCAGTTGGTCACGTTCCAGATGGCCGTCAGGTAATCGGCTCTTTTGTTCTGGTATTTCAGGTAGTAGGCATGTTCCCATACGTCAATCCCGAAGATCGGCGTTCCTTTTTCTTCCACCACATCCATTAAAGGATTGTCCTGATTAGGGGTTGAAGAAACAAAGAGTTTTCCGCTTCTATCCACGGACAGCCAAGCCCATCCGGACCCAAAACGGTCAGCTCCTGCCTTTGCCATTTTTTCTTTAAAAGCATCCATGCTTCCGAAAGCATCATTGATGGCTTTTGTGAGTTTTGCAGACGGCTGGGTGTTTTTTACCGGCGTAAGAACTGTCCAGAACAGTTCGTGGTTGTAATGTCCTCCGGCATTATTTCTTACGGCCATCGGCAGTTTTGATACATTAGACATAATTTCAAACAGGGTCTGCTTTTCCTGCGGCGTACCTGCGATGGCCTTGTTCAGGTTGGCTACGTATGCTGCCGCATGTTTGGAATAGTGGATCTCCATGGTTTTGGCATCGATGTTTCCTTCCAATGCATCATAGGCATACGGTAAAGGCGACTGTTTAAACTGGGCAAATGCAAACTGCGCTGCGAAAACTGCACTTAAGGCAGCTACTTTCATAATCTTCATAACGTTCCGTTTTTTGTGGTTTGTATTTATTATTGATAGAAGATAGATGCAGGAACCTGAAGTTTACTCCTCACAGTAAAATTTCAAGTCCTTTATCTTCTTATTGCATTATTTTAGCAAATTTACTATTTCCGGACGGTTTACCTCGAAACTGAATGTTAAACCGAATTAATTTCCGACTTCCAGTGTCCGGCATCCTTCTTCCCGTTTTCTACTTCAACAGCTTCCTGATATCTTCGATCAGTATTTCCCGGTCGGGATGGTATTTCCCGGTCAGTTCCGGAATTTTTCCTTCCGGATCTTCATAGTTCAGTCCGGAATAATACAGGATCGGCATATTGTCTCTGTTGTACCGGCACCGGATATTCCCTTCTTTATCGACCAGTGCAATCATTCCGCTGTGGTTCAGGCTTTCGCTCTCATCTTCTTTATCCCCGACATAAATATTGAACTGATCGGCCAGTTTCCCGATATAATCCCGGTTGCCGGTAAGAAAATGCCAGTTGGGAGATTTCACCCCGATTCTTTGGGCATGCTCTTTCAGCAATTCCGGTGTATCGTTTTCCGGATCGATGCTGATGGAAACAATTCCGAAATCAGGATCATTGATTTCATCTTCAATGGCTCGCATATTGGTATTCATCACCGGGCATATCGTCGGACATCTGCTAAAGAAAAATTCCACCAGGTATACTTTTCCGAGCATGTCCCTATTGGTGATCTTTTTGTTGTTCTGATCCGTCAGCTGAAAATCCGGAACCTTCATCACAGTGTACAGGTTCTTTTTGAAATACCCCATCCCGATTCCTATTCCCAGAAAAAGCAATGCCATTACCGCCAGTGGAATAATAATCCTGCTTTTAGATTGCGGCTTTTTATTTCTGGACATATTTCTCCGGGTTCTTCTTAAATTCATCTTTGCAGTACACACTGCAAAAACCGTACGTTTTATTCTTGTATACCGCCGTATCTTTCATCTCCGGTTCGGTCGGCATATGGCAGATCGGGTCCATTGCATTGGCAAATTTCACTGCCTTTGCATTTGATTTTGCCGCAGGAACAGCTTTTTTATGTTTTACTTTAGGCGTTTCCTGGGCACACGCCATCAGTGAAACCGACATGAATGCCGTTAAAATAAGTTTTGATTTCATTTTTATTGAAATTGAAATTAATAATAAAAAAAAGAAAATAATTGAATGGAACTGAGTACAGTAATCCTTTCATGCCATCATCAATATCCGAAAGAGGAAATTCCTGTTCAACAATATATAAATCCCAGGAAACAATATTCCGGAAATGATGACAATCGCCTGTATTCAGTTGCAATAATTTACCTTATGATAAAGGAGGATGAAATATCCGGGAATGATATTCTGAAATATAAAAATCGGCAGTCCCGCACTTGATTTTCTGATCTTCACGATCCGATCGGGTGACTGAGAAGGAGAAAATTTCATGGGAAAGAAAAACATCCAGGCCGGCAAGCTTTATATTCTGGCCGTTGTTCGACTGCTTTTCCGTTTTTGAGAGTTCTTTTTCCAGATAGCATTTTCCTTTACAGGTAGATTGAGGAATCTGTCTGTTCTCACAGAGGTTCTCCACAATATATTCATAGTTCACGGCATAGTCGATCAGCGGCAATACCGGCCGTAATGCAATGGTAAAAATGATAAATATGGAAATGAAAAACTTCAACTGATGATTTTATCCTCACAAATATACTAATGAAATTTGTTTTATGGTCACTTTATGATGAAAGTCATTTTCGATAATGCCATAATCAAATGTAAAATTTGCGCGCGCAGTAAGAAAAGTATTTTAACACATAAGTCACATGAGATCTAGATTCCTGCTTTATGCATATTTAGATCATAGAAGAAGAAACCTCAAAGAGGTTCGCCGATTCATTTAACAGATCATAAAAATCCTGAGGCAAAATCAAAGATTTTCAGGGGTGTCATACTCTGGCGGCGGCAGGCATCGAAGACCTATCGTCTGTACTTGCATTCAACCACAAAAGAATATCATCCTGTATAATAAAGTTCAATACCAGATGTTCAACAAGCGTACAAAAGTTTTTAAAAACCTCGAAGAGGTTCGCGAATTCCTTTAACAATATGCATAGAATATGAGTCAAATCTTTGATTTTTAATCTCATGTGTAAAAAATATGCGCTATTATCAGTAAAATCCGTGTCATCTGCAGTTAAATAAATTTGGGCTAAAGCCGGATTGGAAGGCATTCTCTTTTAAACGGGCTAAAGCCCGTTTCTATTGATTATACCATACAGCTGCATAAAG
>JAKOOI010000103.1 GCA_022701475.1 Weeksellaceae bacterium | reverse complement strand
TATTGTACTTACCGTTTAAACGGTAGTCAGCCTTAGTGTATTGGTTTTTCCTCCTTCATATGACGGAGTTGCATTGATATTGATTACGAAATCTCCGGCTTCGATATATCCGTAATTATGGGTAAGCATATTCACCTGGATAATGGTTTCGTCGGTAGATTTTTTCATGTCATAATAATAGGCATGTACGCCCCAAAGCAGGTTCAGCATGGTAATGACCCTTCTGTTTCCGCTGTATACGATAATGTGGGAATTCGGCCGGTGTGCTGAAAGCTGGAACGCCGTATAACCGGAGCTCGTCAGGGTAACGATAGCTGATACGTTGGTCGTTTTTGCGATTCTTACGGCGGCAAGGCAAACCCTGTTGGTAATGAATCGTTCATCGATGCAATTGAAGTCTTTTTCTATCGGTTCGTTCTTGTGCTGGTAGAAGTGGGTTGTCTCAATATTCTTCACGATTTTCGCCATGTTCTCCACTACCTGTACAGGATATCTTCCTACGGAAGTCTCCCCGGAAAGCATTACGGCATCCGCGCCGTCCAATACGGAGTTGGCAACGTCATTTACTTCCGCTCTTGTTGGTGTCAGGCTGTTGATCATGGTTTCCATCATCTGGGTAGCGATGATTACCGGTTTGGAATAGAATCTAGCTTTCTCCACCAGGGTCTTCTGGATGGCCGGAACTTCTTCCATCGGAACTTCAACTCCTAGATCTCCACGGGCTACCATCACGCCGTCGCACTCCAGTAAGATTTCATCAATATTTTTTACCCCTTCAGGCTTTTCGATCTTGGCGATGATCGGGGTTTTGAATTTTCCGTTAGGATGTTTTGAGATCAGTTCTTTAAGATCGATGATATCCTGTGCATGGCGTACGAAAGAAAGGGCGATCCAGTCTACATCCTGATCCAGCATAAAATTGGCATCCTGGATGTCTTTTTCCGTCAATGCCGGAAGGGAAACATTGGTATTGGGCAGGTTCACTCCTTTTTTAGAGCTCAGCGGGCCTCCCTGGATGGTTTTTGCTTTTACGGTATCGGTAAGGTTGGTTTCCATTACTTCAAGCACCAGCTTTCCGTCATCGATAAGGATTCTTTCGCCTACCTTCACATCCTGCGGGAACTGCTGGTATGTCATGTATACTTTCGTGGAATCACCTTCTATTTTTTCATTGGTAAAGGTCAGAATATCTCCAGGATTAAGGTAAGAACCTTCCTTCACTACGCCTACTCTCAGTTTCGGGCCCTGCAGATCTCCCAGGATGCCTACGGAAAAACCGTATTCCCTGTTGAGGTCTCTGATGATCTGGATATTGGATCGAACTAAGTCGTAGTCTGCATGGGAAAAGTTGATTCTGAAAATGTCAACACCTGCTTTCATTAACCCTAACATAACTTCTCTCGACGATGAAGCCGGACCAAGTGTTGCGATAATTTTTGTCTTCTTTAAATACTTATTCATAATACTGGATAATTTGATAAAGTTCTTCTTCAGAACTTAATGTATAATCTTGAATCGGAAACACAAGATTTTCAGGGAGCAAAATTACGGAAAAATCAGGAAACTGTTCCGAACTGTGCAAAATATATTGTACTTCTACCTGATTATTTAATAAAAATTTAATGTTCTCTTCCTGTAAGAAGAGTTCTGTGTGTGTTTTCTTCTGTTTACTTTCAGATGATTTGTTGGCAATAAAGGTAAAACAGCATCTGGTTACCTGATGGTAAGCCTCGAATCTCGGAAAATGATAGTCATAAAAAATTCCCTGGATGATCAGATCATCAATGCGTTCAAAGTTCAGGCTATTTTTCAGATTGACTTTAAAAAAAAACTCATGATCTGGGATATGTTTTGCTAATCTTACCAACCCAACGGCAATATCTTCACATTCTGTATCGTCCGGATCATAAAGCTTTTGAATTTCCAAGGATGTTTTCTTTTTTGTTTAAAATATAAAATGCTCTCTGGGCTGCTTTCTCTTCTGCCTTCTTCTTTGAAGTTTCCGTAGCGTTGGCAATCTTTTCCTCTCCCAGCCATACATGGCAGCGGAAGACTACCGATCGGTTTACCTGGATCTCTTCGCAGGTTTCGTATTTTATATTTAACTTTTTCTTCTGGCTCCATTCGAGGAGGAGGCCTTTGTAACTGACGATCTTATTTTCAAGCTTGTTGATCTCAGTGGGCGTCAGCAGCTTTTCCAGCACAATCCTTTTGCAGGCGTCATACTGGAAATCCAGGTAGACGGCGCCGATAAGAGCTTCCAGAAGGTTTCCGGAGATATTTTCTCCCAGGGCCACTGCGGTCTGCTTCTGCAGCAGATCGGTGAGCTTCAGGTCTTCCCCCAGTTTATTGAGGTTTTTCCGGTTGACGATCTTGGATTTCATCTGGGTCAGGTATCCTTCATTAGCCTGAGGATAGGTATGGAACAGGTGGCATGATATGATGGTACCCAAAACGGAATCTCCTAAGAATTCAAGACGCTCGTAATTGCTGTCTTTATTCTTGGATGAACTTTTCAATGAAAAAGCCTCACGGTAGAGCGCGACATTCTGTATCTCAGTGCCGAGCATCGTATACAGCTTGGTACTGAGAAAGTAGTCTCTCTCCGTTAGTTTTCTTTTTCTTTTGTTGAGAAGGAATTTAGAAAAGTATTTCTGTAACTCCATTCAGTAAAATTAGATTTTCTTAAACAGAACACAGGCGTTATGGCCGCCGAACCCGAAAGTATTGCTCATGGCAACTTTCACATCTTTTTTCGCAGCTTCGTTGAAGGTGAAATTCAGTCGGCTGTCGATATGCTCATCATCGGTAAAATGGTTGATGGTAGGAGGAACAATTCCATGGATAATGGTTCCTAATGCAGCAATGGCCTCAATTACGCCTGCAGCGCCCAGAAGGTGCCCGGTCATTGATTTGGTGGAATTGATCTGAATGTCGAATGCATGTTCGCCCAGTAATTTGGAAATAGCGTTGGATTCTGCAATATCTCCTAATGGAGTAGACGTACCATGCATGTTGATATGGTCTACTTCATCAGCAGTTAGGCCTGCATCTTCCAGACAGTTTTTCATTACCAGGTAAGCGCCTAATCCTTCCGGATGAGGGGCTGTCATGTGGTGTGCATCTGCGCTCAGACCTCCGCCCAGCAGTTCTGCATAAATGGTGGCTCCGCGTTTTACGGCGTGTTCGTATTCCTCAAGGATGATACATCCGGCTCCTTCGCCCAGTACAAAGCCGTCACGGTCTTTGTCAAAAGGCCTGGAAGCAGTGGTAGGATCGTCATTCCTGGTGGAAAGTGCCATCATGGCATTGAATCCGCCGACACCGCTCGCCGTAACGGCAGCTTCAGAACCTCCGCATACAATAACATCTGCTTTTCCGAGCTGGAGCAGCATCTTGGCATCGATCAAGGCGTTGGCAGAAGAGGCACATGCCGAAACTGTGGTGTAGTTCGGTCCGTGGAATCCGTATTCAATGGAAATATGCCCCGGTGTAATGTCCGCAATCATTTTAGGGATAAAGAACGGGTTGAAGCGCGGAATTTCCGTATTGGCCCAACCTAATACTTCAGTCTCAAAAGTTTCCAGTCCGCCGATTCCTGATCCCCAGATTACCCCGACCCTGTCTTTATTGACGTTATCGGCAATAATGCGTGAATGTTCTACAGCTTCCCTGGCAGCAACCAGTCCAAGTTGGGTATTCCGGTCCATTTTTTTTGCTTCTTTCTTATCGAAATGCTGCAGCGGATCGAAATTTTTTACCTCACAAGCGAACTTGGTTTTGAAGTTTGTGGCATTAAAAAGAGTAATCGGAGCGGCACCGCTCTCACCTTTTACAAGATTTTCCCAGTATTCTTTTGCATTATTTCCAATCGGTGTTATTGCTCCAAACCCGGTTACAACTACTCTTTTCAATTCCATAAACTTTGTTTGTTTTCTTTTTGTTGAAGAATATTATTTATTTACTACTTCTTCGATGTAAGCGATAGCGTGACCTACAGTAGTAATTTTTTCAGCCTGGTCATCAGGAATCTGAATGTTGAATTCTTTTTCGAATTCCATGATTAATTCAACTGTATCTAATGAGTCTGCTCCTAAATCGTTAGTAAAGCTAGCCTCAGGAGTTACTTCTGTTTCTTCAACGTCAAGCTTATCAGCGATGATAGCTTTTACTCTTGATGCAATGTCTGACATAGTAAATTATTTTTTTATTGTTAGATGGTGCAAATATATAAAATTCTTTACGATAAAACATTTTTTTAGCTTTTTTTGTACCCTGCGGGGATGTATTTTATCGGCTGCCTTTTTAGTGTTTTCGTTTTCAGAGCTTTATATTCCTGTACCGTAAGTATTGTTTAATGTCCGGTTATAGAGGCAATACACCGGCCATATCTTTCTCGGGCCGCCGTTTCCGGATCGTTTCCGGCCGCAGATGAAATTTCCAGGGGAAGATCCCTTACCTTTGCAGGCCTGAACCGATAGCTTTCGGAAGACTCCGTTACAGCCTTTGCGCAATCTGTCGGCCTTCAGTCAAAATGATTAATGTATATGCTGATGAAAAATCTGATTTTTGCCGTCCTTCTTCTCGCTTCAGGATGGTGCTTTTCCCAGAAAAAAGGGAAAATTATCAAAATCAAGGACGGGGATACCGTGGTGATCCTGCTGTCCGGCAATGTGGAAGAGACTCTTCGCCTGGCCGAGGTCGATTGTCCTGAAGACAGCCAGGCCTTCGGAAAGGCTGCCCGGCAATTTACCGCCGGCCAGGTTTTCGGCAAGACCGTTACTTACTACAGTGTAGGAAAAGACCGCTACGGCAGGGAAATAGCCGGAGTTTTCTACGACCAGGACAAATACCTGTCACGGGAAATTGTAAGGGCAGGTTTCGGCTGGTGGTATTTCAAAGCTTCCAAAAATACTGAACTCCAAAAACTTCAGGACGAAGCCAAAGCCGGAAAGCTGGGGCTCTGGGCAGATAAGAAGCCGCTGTCGCCGTGGGACTTCAGGAAAAACAAAAAGAAAAGCTCTGCGAAGTCCTAAAGCGCTCTGCGAAGTCTCAGCTTCGCAGAGCTTTTCTCATTTTTTGTATGGGTAAGCTTTGTCCAATTCTATGGGATTGTAG
>JAKOOI010000097.1 GCA_022701475.1 Weeksellaceae bacterium | reverse complement strand
TATTGTAGCGAAGACGGGAATTGAACCCGTGACCTCAGGGTTATGAATCCTGCGCTCTAACCAACTGAGCTACCTCGCCGTTTTGGTGGTGCAAATATAGAAAATATATTTAATTTACCAAAATTATTTTAGCTTAAAATATTCCAAAACATCACCTACATGCTCCGGTTTGCTGATTATCTTATTGTTAGCATCCAAAATAAAATAAGTTGGTGTTGCATGAATATTATAAGTATCCGAATAACTGCTGTTCCAGCCTTTCAGCTCGGAATCATTGATCCAGGGAAATGCAGAAATTTTCTTACTGTAGGATTCTTTGTCTGTGTCTAGAGATAAACCGATTACCTGAACATTTTTACCCTTGAGATCATTGTATTTTGTCAGCAGCTGCGGAAGTTCACTTTCACAATGGGAACAGGTAGAAGACCAAAATACAATTATTTTCTGATCTGCTTTGATATCATGAAGCGTTTTTGCTGTTGTATTGACAGGAGACTGAAATTTATAATTCGGAAATACAGCTCCGATTTCCACGTTGGCATTGGACTTAAGCGTAGAAGCCAGCCTATCCGTAATGGTACATTTTAAATTTTTAGCCAATCCAAGATATTTATTTTTGAACTCCTGCATATCATATACATCAAAGATATCAATAAGCTCAGATAAGACAGTCTGCCCACGAGGGGTTTCTACTTTCAGCCTGTCGAGCAACTTATCTACGGATGCTGATACATTGGTATTTCCCCCGGTGTTAAGATAGGATACAAGAAGTGGCCTTAACAAAGAGGAAGTCTCCAACATATCTCCGGATTTATCTATGAAATTGATAATATCCTCCTGACTGGCGCCTTTTGAAGACTCCTTAGCCAAAAATTTAGCATAATTGGTATTATAATAGTAAATAAAAGGATGTTGAGCCGCATCAATTCCTTCAGTTCCTCCCGATAACCTTTTGATCTCCGTTTGTAAAGCTTTTCCGAAATCCGTATTGTCCTTGTAATATTCTTTAATCTGTGAAAGTGCCGGCAGGATCATTTCTTTCTTCTGGGATCCTTCCTGCATTTTACTCATAGCATTATTGGCTTCATCAAGATAAGCAATATCCTTGATTTTATTCGCCTGGGTTTCCAGTTTTACAGAGACATTTTTGTTCTCCGAAATAAAATTAAAGGTATTATTGGATCCCGGGAAATAGACTTTCATCATTCCCATATAATTTTTCGGATACTTAAAGGTCCAGGTATTGTTTTTACTTTGTTCTTTTGAGAAAATAATATCTTTTGAACCGTTTAATGTATAAAGTATGGCATCCTGATCTTTAAAATCAGCAGGTGCCTGTATGGTAACGGTGAACTGGGCCTGTAATGAAAATACCGCTGAAAAAGCGGCCAATGTAAAAATCTTTTTCATTCCGTAAAAATAAACAAACTCCCTGATTATTCAGGGAGTTTGTTATTATTTTAATAAAATTTTATGCTTTTGCAGCCGTATATTTTCTGGTAAAGAACGCTATAAAAAGTACAGCAACAATACCCAATACATATACATACATGTCAACCGGTGAAGCCAGTGATCCTGTTCCTGAACTTCCTGTACTTCCAGGAGGATTCGGGTTACTTGGAGTCTGAGCACATAACCACAAAGTTGAGAAAAGGAAAAAAGAAAGAACCAGTTTATTGATAGTTTTCATATTCATTATTTTAAGATTTTCGCATTAACAACATCTCCATTACCGGAAACTACTTTTACCATATAAGAATTCTTGATCGCCTTATCCAGTTCGATCACGAAATCTCTGGAAGTTTCTACCGCTTTTTTGGAAATGACAAGCTTGCCGCTCATATCATAAACTTCGATATCCGCTTTTTTCCAGTTAGGATCAAACCTAACAATATAATTATCGATTGCAGGATTATACACTACCAATGTTCTTACCGGAGCTTTTGTATCAGCCGTTGCCAGCACCACATTACTAGGCTCTCCATAGTACAAGTCATATTCCACTCCTGCTACAGGAATGACAGCACCCTGTACAGCCTGCTGTACCGTTCCGTTCGGCGCTTTATAATAGAACCCGATCCCTGAAGACAAAGCATGCGCTCCGTCTGCGATAGGTTCTGCATTTTCTCTAATCTCAAACTTGTAAGATTTCACTACAGCCGGTGAATACGTAACCAATTTCACATTTTTCCCTTTGAAGTTGACTTCATTGGCTTCGTTGATATACAACCAGTAATTGGTATTATTGTAATCATATCCTCCTGAAGTTGATTCTTCAAAAGTACCTATTGCATCACCACCTGTAGCTCCTGCCTGTATGGAAGTTGCAGCTGAAGTCTGGTGACCGGTAGTTGCATTAGGTGTCACTACATAATAAGTTCTTCCTAATTCTTTTCCGGCAGCATCCAGTGCAATTACCCCTAGCTGTTTTACGGTTCCGGCACCATTTTTAGCTGCCGTAACGCTATAATTAGTAGATGCACTTCTTACTGTATTGGAAAACCTTCTCAAGGTGCTGAAATTAAGAGTCTGCGCAGAATTATCCCTTAGCTTCAGTACAAAAGTCTGCATTGGCTGGATAATCATTCCGGCGTCTCCTACAGGAATTTTTGTATTTACATCATAAGTTTGTACCTGCGCTCCGGTTGAGAATGTAGATCCGTTGGTAGCCGTCACTACTGCACCAGCAGTATACTTTACCCCCCAGA